>CAYTJB010000287.1:0-3501 GCA_964437995.1 uncultured Bacteroides sp.
ATTATGATAACACTGATAATTATAATTTTCGTTTTAGGATACATTGCAATAGCGACAGAACATTCTATTAAAATAAACAAAGCAGCTACAGCATTGGTAACAGGTGTTCTCTGTTGGACAGTTTACATTCTAATTTCACCTGACAAAGATTTAGTTAGCGAAGAACTTACACACCACTTGGGAGAGCTTTCAGGTATTCTATTTTTTCTGCTTGGAGCAATGACAATTGTTGAACTCATTGACGCACATGATGGTTTTGATATTATCACTGCAAGGATTAGTCAGACTGATAAGCGAAAACTACTTTGGATAATTGCATTTATCACTTTTTTCCTTTCTGCAATCTTAGACAATCTTACGACTACCATCGTAATAATCTCTTTGCTTCGTAAACTAATTAAAAACGACAAGGATAGATTATTCTTTGCTGGAATTGTTGTTGTTGCTGCAAATGCTGGTGGTGCATGGAGTCCTATAGGTGATATAACAACAACTATGCTTTGGATTGGTGGACAAATAACAGCAGCAAACATCATTATCAAACTGATTCTTCCAAGTCTAATTTGCCTTATTGTTCCATTGATTTATCTTTCTTTTAAGCTCAAAGGAAAAATTGAAAGACCTACGATTGTAGCTAATCCTATCAACCAGACACTTTCACAAACTCAACAATCAATCGTTTTCTTTTCAAGTGTTTTAATACTTTGTTTAGTTCCTGTATTCAAAACAGTAACGCATCTTCCACCTTATATGGGAATTCTTATAGGACTTGGAATACTCTGGATAATTACTGAAATTATCCATGGGAAAAAGGATGAAGAAGGCAAACATAATTTATCAGTTATAGGCAAGCATAAAAAAAACGACACCGACAGAAAAATACGATGAAATTAACAAGACTTTACAAAGAATTTTTTAACAGCGAAAAAGCAGGCGGACTAATTTTAGTTTTCGTGACAGTTCTTTCACTTGGTTTTGCAAATTCTCCTTGGCAGACAGACTATATCAATTTTTGGCATTTTGATTTGGGCGGAAATTCTATTGTTCATTGGATTAATGACGGGCTAATGACTATTTTTTTTCTACTCATCGGTTTGGAGTTAGAACGAGAAATTTATCACGGAGAACTTTCCGACATAAAAAATGCTTCATTACCAATCTTTGGCGCAATTGGCGGTATGCTTGTTCCAGTAGGACTATTTTTATTACTCAACTTTGGGACAGACACTCAAGCAGGTGCAGGTATTCCAATGGCAACAGACATTGCTTTTGCAATTGGTATTTTATCTCTTTTAGGTAATCGTGTTCCCACCTCACTCAAAATATTCCTAACAGCTTTGGCGGTAATGGACGACTTGGGAGCAATCATAGTTATTGCTATTTTTTACACGACCTCAATTGCATTTGTAAATTTATTTATTGCATTAGGCGTTTTCGGTTTTCTACTCATTTTAAACCGACTGAAAGTTCACAACTTAATCCTGTATTTAATTGGTGGTGTAGTAATGTGGTATTTTATGTTGCATTCAGGTGTTCACGCTACAATAACAGGCGTTTTGTTAGCATTTGCAATTCCATTCGGTAATGGTGGAGAAAAATCACCTTCATATATTCTTCAACATTTCTTACACAAACCAGTTGCTTTTTTTATTCTTCCATTGTTTGCAATAGCAAATACTTGCATTGCGGTTGGCGAGAGTTGGCAAAGTGGTTTAGGACAAACAAACAGTTTAGGAATTATTACAGGACTTGTAATTGGAAAACCTTTAGGCATTTGGCTCTTTTCATTTATCGGTGTTGGCTTAGGACTTTGTGCATTACCGACAGACTTAAAATGGAAAAATATAATTAGTGCAGGTTTCTTAGGCGGTATCGGTTTCACAATGTCAATCTTCATTACACTTCTGGCGTTTGACAATACAGAGATCATAAACAATTCAAAAATTGCAATTATTATCGCTTCAATTATTGCAGGGACAATTGGTTTTATCTTTCTTAAACTGACACTTAAAACACAAATAGAGAATGACGAAACAGCTTAATGACAGAAAATGCCAACCTATAACAACAGCTCATACGCAATGCGGATTTTAGAGGTTTTGCAAGTTCATTTCCCGCAGGCAAGTTTTGTCTCGGTTGATACAGACGTAGCCACGCAATCCCTCACTGCGAATAGCTTCGACCGTTGTTCATGCCTTGCTTAAGATTGATACACCAAGCATACTTTTCTTCCTTGGTATTTTATTGAGTATAGCTGCATTGCAATCAATAGGCATACTTACAAATCTTGCTCAATGGCTAACTGCTACATTGCATAACGACAATATTATTGTAATCACAATTGGTTTATTATCATCAATCATTGATAATGTTCCGTTAGTAGCAGCAGCACAAGGTATGTATGATTTAAACCAATATCCAACAGACCATTATTTTTGGGAGTTCCTTGCATATTGTACTGGGACAGGTGGGAGTGCATTAATTATTGGTTCAGCAGCAGGTGTAGCAGCAATGGGTATGGAGAAAATCAGTTTCTTTTGGTATCTTAAAAAAATCAGTTTACTCGCATTACTCGGATACTTTGCTGGTGCTATAATATATATTTTACAACATCAAATATTTGGATTTTAACAACAACTAACAAATATGATTAAAAAAATATTGAAGCCTTTTATGCCACAATTTGTTTTAAACATAAGGAAAAAGCAACAGAAGGTAAAGCAAATTAAAGAATGGAAAAACAACGGCTGTCCTATTCCGCCGCCTCATTTAGTAAAACAAAATACAATAAAAGAATACCAACAAAAATATAGATACACGATTTTAGTAGAAACCGGAACTTTTTTGGGTGAAATGATAGAAGCTCAAAAAAAAAGATTTAAACAAATAATTTCTATTGAATTGGGTGTTGATTTGTTTCAGAAAGCACAAGAAAAATTTAGCAATGATAAGCACATTCAAATTTACCAAGGAGATAGCGGAAAAGTACTTGAAAAAATTCTTCAATCAATTGAAAAACCCGCTATATTTTGGTTAGATGGACATTATTCGGGTGGAATTACAGCAAAAGGAGAGAAAAATTCACCGATATATGAGGAATTAGATGCCATCTTTAATAGCAAAAAATTAAATCATGTATTATTGATTGACGATGCAAGATGCTTTGTCGGAAAAGATGATTATCCTACAATTGAAGAATTAATAAAATATATTAGAAATAAGAATAAAAAATATCAAGTTGAGGTAAAATATGATATTATTCGATGTGTTGTTTAGAATTAGTAATCATAATTAATTATTAAAAATGTCAGATCAGATAGCAGTTTCAGTTGATTCAATATCAAAAACATACAGGCTGTATAATTCATATAGAGACCGCATCAAAGAAATTTTGCATCCATTTCGGAAATTGTATCATCATAAATTTCATGCTTTGCAAGATGTTAGTTTTCAGATTGAAAAAGGTGAAGTAGTGGGTATTATTGGACAAAATGGGAGTGG
>CAYTJB010000288.1:0-2451 GCA_964437995.1 uncultured Bacteroides sp.
TAGTTCACGTTATAAACTGGGAAAATGCTGGAGGAAAGGACCCAGGAGATGCAGAGAATCGCTTGGACATAGTTCGGGCAATCAATAAAAAAGTTCTCGTGGATAAGAAAGCGAGACAACGGAAATATTTTTAAATTATTTGCAATCAATTGCAAAAAAAAGCTTGACACATAGTAAAAAATGTGATAAGCTGTTATTCAAATACTACTTGAAAGGTAAGCCAATTATGTCAAACTGGTACAGCACCGGCCTAGCAGGCCAACAAAAATTCAAAGAAATGGAAGCTCTGAGAGCAATTACAACAAAACAAACAAATATTCGTCGCTTTAGACTAAAACCAACTGAGAAGGCTAAAGTTATTTTTCTGGAAAATCCTACAACGTGGCTTTATGAGCATAGCGTTCAGGTAGATGGCAGATGGGAAACCTTTACTTGTACTTCTGACACCGAAACCTGCCCACTTTGTATGATTAATAATAAACGCAGTCCTATTCTTGTTTCTACAGTTATTGATACTCGTAAGACTGTTAGTCAGAAAACGGGTAAAGAATATCAATTTCAAAAAGTTCTACTAGTTTTGAAGGGTAAAGGTATTAGAGCGGTTATGCGTCAATTCCTAGAGGGTAATAAAGTAGATCTTACACACTACTCTATGGAGATTGAACGTGACACCGATAAACAGTCTGTAGCTTGTGGGGAGTATTTCTCTTTAGGTAAAAAGGTTACTATTTCAGCCCTTGAAGCTATAGCCAAAAAGATCGAAGCCGATCCTAAGGAATTTCTTAAACCTATTGATTACTTTACAGTATTGGCACCTAAATCTGATAAAGAACTTAGAGTTATTGCAGGTATAGGCGATCCTATGGGAGCGGATGAATCCACAGAGCTTGAGGATGAATTTGGTTTGGGACTTGAAGAAAAAGCCCCCGCATCTGAAACTACAGAAGACTTCTTTGAGGATACTGATGAAACTATGGATGATGCAGAAGTCTCGTCAGAATCGACCACAGACCCCAAAAAAGACGATCTCAATGATCTGCTTTAATTAGCAGGTTGTAGTTAGGGCTATTCAATGTTTAAAAAAGTAATCTTATCAGAGTATTTATATATACCTAAGTCAGAGATAAATGTATCTGACTACAAACAGAGATATACGATTACAGGTAAATATAAGAATAGCCCTACTATCCCTTATTATAAAGAAACATCTGACTATATAGGAATCCCCCGCCATGCTTTACGTTTAAGCAAGGAAATGGCTGAAACTATTATAGATAATAGAACTATAGGGAGTAAAGTAGACTTTAAGTTTAAAGGAAATTTATGGGATTATCAAACTAAAGCTATAAATGAATTTACCACGCTGTTGGATAAGGGAGCTACTGGATTTTTTTTAGAAGCAGCCCCAGGGTCAGGTAAAACAGTAATGGGCTTAAAAATGCTTTCATTGCTTCATACCAATGCTTTAATAGTAGTTCCTAAAAGCGATCTTGTAAAGCAGTGGAAAGATAGAATTTTACAATTTACAGATTTGAAAGAAGAAGATATTGGAATAGTAGAAGGCGGTAAAGCTGAGTATGAGAATAAAAAAGTAGTAATAGGACTAATTCATTCCATAGTAATCCCTAGAATAGCTACCAATGAATTTAAAAATAGTTTTGGAGTTATATTCTTTGATGAATGCGATAGTTCACTTCCTCCTAAAACATTCTCATCAGCCTCCGGAATGTTTCCCGCTAAATGGAGAATAGGGGTAACAGCTTCTGCCACACGCATGGATGGACTACATGTTATATTCGAAGAAAGTTTAGCTCAATTTCGCATTAAATGTAAAAATACAAAAACTATGGCACCTATGGTTGTGCTTCATAGATTCTATGGATCTTCAGGTCTTATCCCTTCTTATTTAAAAGATATTCAACGTAGAGGAGTACTAATATCTAATCTTGCTAAGAATGCTGTAAGGAATGATCTTATAGCCAGTTATGCCTCTAAAAGCTTTAGTTCTGGTAGAGTGACCCTTATAATGTCAGATCGTAAAGAACAATTACAAAATATCAAAGAACTTTTAGTTAAGGTATATAATATAAGTCCAAAAAGAATTGGATACTTTGTGCGTTCCTTAAATGGCAAGATGCTAAAGCAAGAAGAAAAGGATAGATCAGCAGAAGAAGCATCAATAATATTAGCTAGTTACGGTATGATGTCAAGAGGTACAGATATACCTAGAATGGATACTTTAATACTTGCTACTATTAGAACTGATATGAGGCAGACATTAGGTAGAATAGAAAGATACCTAGTAGGGAAAAAAACCCCAGTAGTAATCGACGTTATTGATATGCATTATAAAGAAACTAAGAATAGTGCGCAATCGCGGATAAAGTTTTATCAGGAGAGGGGCTTACAGATAAAAGAAGTGAGGAATAAGTAAACTACATGTTAAAACTT
>CAYTJB010000288.1:2713-2983 GCA_964437995.1 uncultured Bacteroides sp.
ATCAAGTATTGGAAATAGAACGCATGGTAAATCTAAAGATAGGGTATATAGAACTTATCATACTATGTTAAAAAGATGTCTTGATAAAATGCACAAACAGTATAAGGGTTATGGAGGTAGGGGAATTACAGTGTGTGACCGATGGCTAGAATCTTTTGAAAATTTTTTTGAAGATATGGGTATTCCTCCCACAGATAAACATCAGATAGATAGAATAGATAATAATGGAAATTATGAACCTAACAATTGTAGGTGGGTAACAAATAAAGA
>CAYTJB010000288.1:3187-3470 GCA_964437995.1 uncultured Bacteroides sp.
TAGAGGTATAACTAAATCACTACCAGAATGGGCAGAAGATGCTAGCATATTAAGATCTACTTTATATGCTAGATTATATAGATCTAATTGGTCTATAGAGAAAGCATTAAATACTCCAGTAATAACACCAAATAAAGGAAGTTCGTAACAAATGAAAAAAGCAAAGCCAGCAATTAAAAAAACAGACAAAGAAGTCGCTGCACCCGAAGAAAAGGTAGTAGCTATAGATCAAATCCCCCCTGCCTCCGAAAGTATTTCTGAAGAAGGATACTTAGAAGTAACT
>CAYTJB010000289.1:0-3421 GCA_964437995.1 uncultured Bacteroides sp.
TGTTAAATGGAGTTGTTGTACCGGCACGGCAAGCATACTCCCACTCGGCTTCGGTGGGCAGCCGGTAAGTTTTACCGGTTTCGTTGCTTAACCATTCGCAATATGCTACCGCATCGTACCAACTAACATTAATAACAGGGCGGTTACCTCGTCCCCAACCGTTATCGCTTGGTTTCTCTTTTCCCTTAGCATCGCAAAAAGCATCGTACTGATCAAAAGTTACTTCATATTTACTCATATAAAAAGCACTCAGTGTTACTTGATGTTGTTTTTCATCATCACTTCTGTCCACTTCGCTTGGTGGGCTACCCATGGTAAAAGTGCCTGCTTTAATAAACACCATATCAATGTTTACACCCGAAATGGTTTGGGTGTAATTGGCAGATTTTGCTGGTGGTACAATATTTTTTTTTGATTTAACTTGCTCATACAATGCTGTTTGCTTTTTTTGTTTAGGAACAGTTTGAATAATTGTAGTTTTTGTAGCAGTTATAGGTTTTTTGGGTCTTTGTTGTTGCCCATATAAGACATTACCTGCGTTTATTATCAATAATAGTAGCCATACACCTGTATTGATTCTAATTTGTATCATCTCTTTTTATTTATTATATTTATTTCAATCAGTATAATTATATTAGCAAATATCCAAATTTAAAATCTTTCATAATATTAATTTTTGCAAAGGGAACCAACAACAAAAAAACATTATTGAACAAATTTACTGTCGATAAATCTCCCTTGTTGAGAAATTTTCCCTGTTGCATCGTACACAGTTCCCATTCCTGTAATTTTGCTTAACAAAAACTGACCTTCATAATAACTTCCATCAGAATATTTATATTTACCAAAACCTTGTAGTTCATTTTCATTATAATCACCTTCGTAATATTCTCCATCGGAATAAGTTCTTTTACCTTTTCCACTTCTGTATCCTTCACTAAAAGTGCCTTTATACATTCCATCATTATAAATAGCTTTTCCCCATCCATGCGGTTTCCCATTTAAAATTTGACCTGTATATGTAAATTTTTCACCATATAATTCATATTCTTTATCGGTTACTTGATTAACTTCTTGTGCTGATGTGGTTGCATTAGGTGATTTGCTACCGCTATTATTACCCGGAAACTGCCAAATTAAAATTGCAATAAATGCTACTACAGCAAAAACACCAATTATAAATATTATGTTTTTATTATTTTTTGGTGTTTTATTAGGTTCATTTTCTAATTCATAAAAATAAATTTTATCTTTAAGTTTATTTATTTCTTCAATCTGTAGTTCTATACATTGTTGCAAATCCTCTAAATCTTTAGCTTTTTTAGCATCTGTATTAATTAGAATCCTATTTTCTAAATCTTCAATGACACCCTCTATTTGTATTTTATTATTTTGCAGCTCTTTAACTTTTTTATGTAATTTTTCAAGCTCTTCTTTCTCTGAATTTTTAGTATCCAATTGCTTCACTACAAAATTATGCAATACTTTAGCATTAGCATAACGGTCTTGCGGTTTTTTTTCTAAACATTTAAGGATCATTTGCTCTAACCAGTCGGGATAATCTTTTTTCCATATTTTGTTAGGATTATTTTGCTCAAATGCCAATTTGCGTTGTGGTTCAATAGGAGGTGGTGGTGTTTTTTCGTGTTTATTTTTAAGTTCAAACACTTGACTTTGCGAATTTGTGTTCATCAATGGAAATGGCACAGAGCCGGTAAGCATTTCGTACATAAGCACCCCAAAACTATAAATATCGGTTTGCTCGTTTATAATTCCATCGTCGTCAAATTTTTCGGGTGCTTTATATTCATCTACTCCGCCTTTTCGGGCACTACTTTTTACCACAGAATCGCTTTTTATGGCTAAACCAAAATCGAGAAGAATATATGCTCCATCATATTTGCGTATAATATTTTTTGAATGAATATCGTTGTGTATTACTTTGTATTTATCAACCAAGTTTCTTTCACATTCGGGAGTTATAAGCATTTTTCCATCATCATCATCTTGTACGCATGTATCTATATCTTTATTAATACAGAACTTAAAAATATCAAAGTGACAATAAGCCATTGCACTGCTTATGTTTTGAGTAAAGTTCATGATTTCGTTAATTGGCACGAATTTTTTGCAAGTAGTTAAAATATAATCGTTAAGATCTTCTCCTTCGATATATTCCATTTCTACCAGTGCATGATTCTGTAGTAGCCTTGGTTGTGCAATGCGCACAATGTTAGGATGACCACCATTTCCAAGCCGTAAAAGCAATTTGCATTCTTCTAAAAACTTTTTGTAAATAATGTCATTTTCGTCGGGAATAGATTGATTTAGCACCCTAATAGCTCTTATATAACCAAGTGTACTGTGCCGTACTTTGTAAACCCTAGCAAATCCTCCCTGTTGAGAGATACTGCTATTAATGATTTCGTATTCATTTAAAAATAAACCCATGATTTATGTTTTTTATAATGATAATTATTCAAAAATTAGTTCAAAATGTAGAATTACAGACTTGCCTAATTCTATTTGATCATTGTGCTGTAAAGGATATACAATTTGAGTATTTTGCACATCAATAGGTTGCGAATTTTCTCTAAAAATACGTGTCCTATTTCCTGTTTTATAGCATCCACCATCATACACTTTTAGCATAAAACCACTTGTGTTAGAAAATGCAATACAAGCATGAGCCCTACTTACATATCTGTTAAAGTGAATATTTTCATCATCTGTATCAATAAAATCTTCTTTATCTTTTACAACAATATAGTTTTTATGCATCACACCATTTTCTAAACGTGGGTTTGCACCTCTGCCAATATTAAAATTATTTGAATTTGCTGAGTCAATTATATACGATAATTCTTGCAATTCGCCTTGTATTGCCTTTATACGTGCTTTTGCTATAATATTTGTATTAACATAGGCAGCATGTAAATACAAACCTTTAGCTATTGCAGTAGCATCGGAAGGTGGTTTTTCGTTGCGAAAAGACCATACACAGCCTTGAAGCTGATTTAATTGAGCATTATCAAACGACAACCTTAGTTCAGTTTCAAAATTAGATTCACCCAAAATATTAGAAATTGCAAGTGGATTATCGCTATTGAAAACATAAAGGGTAAGCGTTTTTATGCTATTATCAGAATATTTTAGCGGTTTAAGCACATCAACAATACTATCAATAATATTTTGCTTCACTTCAAAAGCGTTGTCCAATATTACACTTTCTTGCAATGGCTTATGATTGATTTCGCCTTGTTCAATATTTGGCTTATCTTTTGAATCTTTAGGCTTAAAAAAATTGAAAATTCTATTTATCATATTATTAATTTTTAATAACTACTATTCTTAAATATTTTCTATAAGAAAATCACCATTATCGGCTACGGGTATGTTGAAAATTTGTATTTGCATTTTT
>CAYTJB010000290.1:0-3415 GCA_964437995.1 uncultured Bacteroides sp.
TAGCAGTTTTTAAAAGCGTAGTTTTGCAGTAAATTATTTGCAGTCTTGATTTTTTTGTTTACTTTTGTGTCAAGACAAAAGTAAAAGAAAAAATATGAGAAAAACACTTACAATTCTAATTTTTGTACTGCTGCAAAGTCTCCCCTTTGGGGAGAGCCTATTCCGAGTTATCGGAATTGGAAGGGCTACTCTCTAAAGCCCATTATCTCTATAATCTTTCTTTTTGTCCCATTTTAAATCTTTGAGCATCGAAGCTTTTACGTTGATAGTAAAACTCCAGCTTTGTCGCCAACCAAAAGGAATCCAGTTGAAACGCATTTCCCAGCAATGCAAATCGCGGTAAACGTCAAAAGAAGCATAAGTAAAATCTTTTACCTTAATATCGTAACCTCCACTAAAGCCTATTTTCCATTTTTTTGTTAAGTTAACATCTCCCGAAAAATTAATGGTTTGCGTAAAGTTGTTAACGTATTTTGCTTTTATTGATGCATCGTATGAACTCGAATACCAGTAAGAATAAGAAATATTTAAGTTCCATGGAATACCAAAATCTACTTGGTCGCCTAATGTTTGGTTAATATTACTTACAGAATTTTGTGCATATTGAGGCTTTGCTTCTTGAACAGCAGGAGTAGCCGTTGTTTTCTTTTGAAAAAACGCTGGGTTAAGGTTTAAATTTAGCCCAACATTCCATTGGATATAGTCTAATCGCATTAATCTTCTGTTAACATCCCACTCGTATTGGTTAATTCGGGTATTATTTTTATTTTTTACATAAGGATCCCACGTACTGCTATAATTTATGGTAAGATTTCTAAACAAAGTAGTTCTTCCGTTTATTGAAAGCGGTGCCCAATTGAGCGAATCTGCTGCTAAATTATAAGAAGTAGATAATGAGAAGCTTTCAATTAAAACCAATTTTTTCATGCCGGTAATGCTATCTTTTTTTGAAGGAATTTTAATTTCGAGACTATTGTTTATTGAAAAACCAATGCTTCCATATCTTCCACTTTCGGGACCACCGTATATACTATTTTCAAATTTAGAATATTTAATAAGATTACCATTTTTATCAGTGTATGAATGATAATAGTTCCAAAGTGGCGTGCCAAAATCGGGTCGCCACGAAAAACTTATGCTCGGTGTAACTACATGGCGAATAGCACGTATAGGTCCTCTTTTCATTTGCACCATGCCATATATCATGGTATTTAGGCTTGAGCTAAGCATAAAATCAGCAGCCCTCGAAAAACCTTTTATTTCGGTAGTTTTTAAATAGCTGGTGTCATTTCCGTTAAATAAGGTATCGTTCAACCATTCTTTGTGTATAGTTTTAGAATACCATCTTTCGGATATATTTACTGAATTAGTCAATGTAAAATATTTCAATACTTTTATGCTACTGCTTATAGGTATTGAATGTCGTACACCATTTTGCATATTTTCGAGTGTTTTTTTTGTAAACAAAGCACTGTCGTGAGTATTTATTTTATTTTGTGCTTCCATCGAATAGCTTACACTAATATTTTCGTACCATTTTACTTCACCCGATTGAATTTTCTTTTGAAAAGGGTTAAAACGATTTGCATTGAAAGCAATTGTTGGAAGATTAAGGTCAATTATTCTTGTGTTGGTATTGTAGCTTTGCCCTAAATTTACGTTTAGCGAATAATTGTTTCCAAAAGTGGTAGCATAAGAAATGCTTGATGTTGTAGTATTAGTAAAGATATTATTCATATTTTGCGAATAACGGTCGTATTTACTACTTCTTAAATTAACATTTGCCGAAAAGCGACTTCTCGGACGGGCTTTTGCATCTTGATTGTGTCGCCAATTGAAAGAGAAATCAGTACTTTTTGAGTAACCTGGAATGCCTTTTTCTCCTTCAATCATTTCGATATAATCAAAGTTTAAAGAACCATTAAATTTGTAACGCTTATTGTAATTTGAGAGTGAATGAATCCCCCAACTGCCTCTGGTATAAATATCGCCACGCAAAGCCAAATCTAAGTAATCGTTGATAGCGAAGTAATATCCTCCGTTTTCAAAGAAAAAACCACGAGTGGGCGATTCGCCATAAGTGGGAAACAATATGCCTGAAGATTGTTTTTTTGAATTAGGAAAATAGCCTAAAGGAACAAAAAGTGGTGTCGGTATATCTTCAATGTACAAAAACGCAGGTCCTGTTATTATTTTTTTATCGGGAATAGCTTTGGCTCTGCCAAAACGAATATCGAAATGAGGATGTTCGGAATCGCAAGTGGTAAATTTCCCATCTTTGATATATGTAATATCATCAGCCATTTTCTTTACCTTTTCTCCGTGTACGTAACCTTCGCTTTCTTTGGTAATAATTTGCTTGATAAGTCCTTTTTTAGAACGGAAATTATAAAGCATTTCTTTTGAATCAAAAGTTTTTTCGCCTTCTTTAAAAACAGGATTGCCTTGCAATATGCCAGCAGAATCTTCTACACCTTTTGCAAAAACCTCATTTTTGCTGAAATTCATATCTACATAATCGGCTTTTAAGTTTATTTTTTCGTAAGTAATATCGGCTTTATTGAACAAAAATACTTTTTTTTCTTTAACATTAAATCGCAGTGAATCAATGGATTTGTAAGATATTTTTGTTTCGATAACATTTGATTTGCTCTTTCTTACAGTATCTTTGGCAGTGTTATTAACCAATGTGGAGTCAAAAGGAATATTTAAACTATCGGAAGATGTGAAAACGGTAGTTTTTTTTGTAAATGACGAATCATTTGGTGGTAATATCTCGTTATTTTGTGCAAATAAATGAACTGGAAACCCTAACAAAACTATCAGGAAGGCTAATAATAACAAATTTAAACGAATAGTTAGCAATTTCGACAGTAATTTATGTTAAAAATAATTTTTTAATGTTATTTTTGTAGAAAAATTAAAAAGCAAAATTAAACTATTCAAATGAATAATGAAAAGTTTATCATTTAATTAAAGCTTTAATAATAAGAATTATAAATTTTTAACAAAACGAGGATTAGCTTATGAGCTTGCATAAGAGCAAAAATATTGTTTTTTTTATATTTATTATATTGTTGAATAATAATGTTTTTGCTACAAAACCATCAAATAATGGTAAAAAAAATCTTGTTGTGATAGATGCCGGACATGGAGGCCACGACCCTGGTGCTGTTGGAAGCAAATCGAATGAAAAAGACATTGCTCTTTCGCTGGCTTTAAAATTAGGCAAATTAATAGAATCAAATTTTAGCGATGTTAAAGTGATTTATACACGCAAAACAGATGAGTTTATTGAGCTTTATCGTCGTGCACAAATAGCCAACGAAAACCACGCCGATTTGTTTATTTCTATCCATTGTAATTCTACTAAATCAAAGGAGTCTTATGGAACCGAAACATGGGTAATGGGGCT
>CAYTJB010000291.1:0-3415 GCA_964437995.1 uncultured Bacteroides sp.
GAACAAAAGCCAAGCAAATGCTTGGCTTTTGAGTTATATGTCAATTTTGTAAATTTAAAAAATTGTGTTATAAGTCAAAAAATAAATTTATAAAAATAGTTTTACTTTTCTGTCTAATAAAACCTTTAGTCGTTTTTTAGGGTAAAACTTATATAGATTGAATTTCTAATTGTTTGCAGATTTTTTTACAAAGTAAATCAGCGAGTTCAGGATGACGACCAACAGCAGATTGTTTTTTATTTTTTGTGTTTACAAAAATCGAATGATTGCCCCCTTCACGAAGTAAAATACAACCATTTTTTTCTAAATGTTTGATAAATTCTTTTCGTTTCATTAGGCTAAATGGAGAAGGCGGCGTTTTATAATTTTCTTACCTGTATATTCCTTCATTGTCTGCTCTTTTTGGACATCAATAACCAACTTCAAAGCATCAAGAAGATTTTCTTTCAATTCTTCTATTGCCGTTAAATTAAAGTTAGGTTTCATCATAACAAAATTAAATTGTTGTATAATATTACTAAACGACTTAATGTTTCACATTTTTAGATGTAAATATCAATTAAATCTTTATTGATTTTACAATGCAAAGATAATATAAAACGGTTTATTATTGCAAGAAAAACTCAATAATTCTCGTCAATTGAATTAAAAAACAGTAAACAATAACATCAAAATCAAGCATACACTTGGCTTTTGAGTTATAAGGCAGCAAGATTTTGTATATTATCTTTAAGTTTTTTCTTAGCAATGAGAGAATCTACGATATTGTAGATAGATTGTTTTTCTTTATCATCAAGGCTTTCGATAAAGCTGATTTTTTCCATTAAGGTTTTATCATACGAGTTAATCTCTTTAAAAATCTCGTTAGCTTCAAAGAGTTCTGTAAGGCTAACCCCAAGAGCTTTAGCAATTTTAACTACAGCCGAAAAAGCGGGGTCAGTTCTTCCGCTTTCGATACGGCTGTATTGAGCCTGATTCATGTTTAAAAGTGCTGCTAATTCCTTTTGAGAAAGTTTTTTTGCTTCTCTAACAGTTTTTAGTATTTTCCCGAGTTCCATTTTATTATCAATTACGCAACAAAGGTAGCATATTATGATGTTTTAGGCAAGAATAAAAAATATTTTAAAAATAAATATGATAAATTAGTAATTATTTATATTTTTGCACAATGATTAATAACGCAAATAATAATTTATGAAACCAAACACTCTCCACACCACCAACCCCAAAATTACCAAATCACTCAATTCCTTTAGTAGAAAGCAAACCACAAGCAGCAAAAATATCTAATCCACGCGATTGGCGGATGCTGGTAAACAAACCTTTAGCTGTTAATGCATCGCGGAAAGCCACAATATCTTTATCGGCAGTGCCTACAAACAGAGCATCGGGTATTGGGTGAAAACGAATTAAATTTAATCGGCATTTCAAGCCACTTAGCAATCGGGTAAGTTCCTTTACGTGATTGGGCGTATCATTTAAGCCTTTAAACATAATGTATTCAAACGAAACCCTGCGTTGTCCGTCCCAATTATACTTTTTAAGTGCATCTACTACCGATTTTATCGAATATTTATTCTGTATCGGCATCAATTCCTTGCGTTCATCGTCAAAAGGCGTATGCAGGCTTATAGCCAAATGGCATTGGCTTTGCTCAATAAAAGTACGCATTGCAGGTATAAGTCCTATTGTAGAAACCGTGATACGTCGAGGACTCATGCCAAACCCCCATTCAGCAGTGAGAATTTCTAAACTTTTCATTACTTCGTCCAAATTATCGAAAGGCTCGCCCATGCCCATGTAAACGATGTTGGTTAACTTACTTCTTTCGGGAAGGCTGCGGATTTGGTTTAAAATTTCGCCAGCAGTAAGCTGTTGCTGAAAACCCTGCTTACCTGTCATGCAAAATACACAGCCCATTTTGCAACCCACTTGCGACGAAACACAAAGCGTGCTGCGATTATCATCGGGAATATAAGCCGCTTCAATAAATTGTCCTTCGCCAGTGGCATACAAATATTTTTTTGTACCGTCTATTGATTTTTGCTCTTTTACGGGAAGGCTTACACCCAATTCGTATTTTTCTTGAAGTAATTCGCAGTTGCGAGCCGAAATATTGCTCATTGCCTCAATGGAAGCAACGTCTTTTTTATACATCCAGTCAATAATTTGCGTGGACGTAAACTTGGGCAAACCTAATTGGGCTACTATGGCTTGTATTTCGGTAAGCGTTTTCCCGAATAACGGTTCTTTTTGCATTTAAAATGGATTTATAGTATCAAACAATAATGTTCTGATACTTTTACAAAAGTACTACATTTGATTGATATTTGCTTTAGTGTTTTCAATAACTTTCTTCTCTTCAAAAAAGCTTAGGGAAAAATTAAATCGCCTTCTGATGGTTTCTAAAATAAAAAGATTATTTTTGTAAATAATAAAAGTGGCAAAAACTATACAAAGCCACCTAAATTAGCATGCTTTGTACGGATTTTTCGTATATATAAATGAGTTAGCGGTCAGTTTAAGTGCATTCGACACATATTAGATACAGAACATTATGCTTAAATAAGACATTAATACATTGACAAACACCTAAAATAATGGAAGCAATGAGTAATAGTAAATTTGATTGGACATTTTGGACAACATTTGCTTTAGCTATAGTTGGAGCTCTTGCATGGTTACAACCTTTCGTAATTTCTTGGTTTCAAGTAGTTGAAATTAATGGGAAAATTTTGAGTAACGATGCTAATATTGGTCATATTCCAAATCATTCAAATCATCAAACAATTTATTTTCAAAAAGTTGCTATATTTTCTAAGAATAAAGATTTTTTTCCCAGAGATATTAAGGTGTTTGTAAAATATTCCAGCATAGCAAATGAATTGACTTGTATTTTATGGACTTGGAAAGAGTTGATATTTACATTTCAAGAGCAAGGACAAAATATTCGGAAGAAATTAAATATTAACCTAAGTGACTATTTAATCCAAAGTATTGTTTTTCCAAAAAATGAGACAAAAGTCGGTTATGTTTCATTCTCAGTAGACTATCAAAAAGATGAAATGTTTGAGTATATCAGATATGAGTTTGAGGATTTCAATGGTAAAAAAAAGAAAATAACTTTCTCTGAAAAGGAAATTGAGGCAAATAAATTGATACATGATTCTAATATTTGGGTTGACTTATAAAAACCGAACCGCTAACATCAGCTACCCGTCAAGTGCGGCAGCAGTGGTTTTCGGTGTGCATCTTTCCGCTCGGGCAGTTTATCGGCTTGACAGGAAATCGCCCGCAATCCCCAACTGCATATAGTTCCGTCCGTCAGACTGTCTAAAAACCCCCATTTTTAGAAGGTTTATTAACAATTTGATTGTTAATAAAATAGCTATTTTTAATTTGTTTAATTTGTTGA
>CAYTJB010000292.1:0-1348 GCA_964437995.1 uncultured Bacteroides sp.
AGACAATTGGGTTGGTCACCCATTACGTAAAGATTATACCGACAATAATATAGTTTCAAGATAAATAATTATGGAAGAGCTTATTATAAACAATAGCATTATAGAGGAAGAAGAATATATTGTAAACATGGGACCTCAACATCCCTCAACTCATGGTGTTTTACGATTAAAAATATCTTTAAAGGGCGAAACCGTTTTAAATATTGAACCTCATTGCGGTTATATTCATCGCGGAATTGAAAAAATGTGCGAGGCCATTACCTATCAGCAAATTATACATTTAACCGATCGTTTAGATTATCTATCGGCACATACTAACAATGAAGCAGTTTGCCTTTTGGTTGAAAATGCACTTCAAATTGAAGTTCCCGAACGAGTAAAATACATCAGAACTATTTTAGATGAATTAACACGTTTGGCTTCGCATCAGCTTTGGTGGTGCTCTTTTGGAATGGATTTAGGTGCTTTAACTACATTCTTTTATGGCTTACGCGATAGAGAACCAATTTTAGATATTTTTGAAGAAACAACAGGTGCTCGCCTTTTACAAAGTTTTAATACGCCTGGCGGATTAATGAATGATATTCACCCTAACTTTATTAAAAAAGTTAAAGATTATATTGTTTATTTCCGAAAAAAATTACCTGAATATGATGAATTATTAACCGGTAATGTAATTCTTCATGAGCGAAGTAATGATATTGGATTTTTATCATTAGAAGACGCTATTTCTTACAGTGTAACAGGTCCTTCAGGCAGAGCTTCCGGTTTTGCCTGCGATGTTAGAAAGCACAATCCTTATAGTGCTTATGATAAAGTTGAATTTAAAGAAATTTTATATACCAAAGGCGATACTTTCCACAGATATAAAGCGAGAGTTGAAGAGATGTGGGAATCGGTAAAAATTATTGAACAGCTTATAGATAATATTCCCGAAGGCGATTATGCTGTAAAAATGAAACCAATAATTAAATTGCCCGAAGGCGAATATTACCAACGTGTTGAAGCTGCAAGAGGTGAATTTGGAGTTTATGTATTAAGTAATGGCGAAAAATATCCTTACAGGGTAAAATTCCGTTCTCCAAACTTTTGTAATCTTTCGGCATTAAATAAAATTGCTGCCGGTCATAAAATTGCCGATTTAGTTGCAATTGGCGGTTCTTTAGATTTTGTAATACCCGATATTGATAGATAATATTAATTTGAAAATGTTATTCATCAAATATTTACATAAAATATGGTAGGTTATAATAAAGTAAATGTAAAAAACTAAAACTATAACCTTTACAAACGGAACTCATTGTATCATTAACAAATAAAAGAGAAAATGGCATTTAATATTTACGAT
>CAYTJB010000292.1:1358-3382 GCA_964437995.1 uncultured Bacteroides sp.
GATAGATAAAGCATTATTCGATAATTTGCCTCCATTTTGGGCAATGATAATTGAAATGACACTTATTGGAGTGGCTTTTCTTCTGTTTTATGCAGTAATAGGCTTATTTTTGGTGTATGCCGAAAGAAAAGTGTGTGCATTTATTCAGAATAGAGTTGGACCAAATAGAGTTGGACCTTATGGAATTTTTCAGACATTTGCAGATTTTATTAAATTGCTAATGAAAGAGCTAATTCCAATTAATAATGCTGATAAATTTTTATTCAATTTAGCTCCTTTTATTGTAATCATTGCTTCATTTATGGCAATTGCAGCCATTCCATTTGGCTTGGGATTACATGCAATAGATTTTAACATAGGTGTTTTTTATGTTATGGCTGTATCGTCGTTAGGAGTTATTGGAGTTTTATTGGCAGGTTGGTCAAGCAATAATAAATATTCGTTAATTGGTGCTATGCGTAGCGGTGCACAAATTGTTAGTTATGAACTTTCGGTAGGGTTATCATTGGTTACAATGGTTATTTTTGCCGGAAGTATGCAACTTTCTACAATAGTTGAAGCTCAACGCGATGGTTGGTTTATTTTTACGGGTCATGTACCTGCTTTTATTGCATTTTTAATTTTTATAATAGCAAGTACAGCCGAAACCAACAGAGGTCCTTTTGACCTTGCTGAAGCTGAATCTGAATTAACTGCGGGCTATCATACCGAATATTCGGGAATAAAATTTGCATTCTTTTTCCTTGCAGAATATATGAATATGTTTATTGTAGCATCAATTGCTGCTACTCTTTTTTGGGGCGGTTGGATGCCTTTACATATACCCGGTTGGGAAAGTTTTAATAATGTAATGGATTTCATACCACCATTTTTCTGGTATATGGGAAAAACAATGGTTGTAATTTTTATAATGATGTGGTTTAAATGGACTTTTCCTCGTTTGAGAATTGACCAACTATTGAAACTCGAATGGAAATACTTGTTGCCAATCAACTTGTTTAATATTATCCTTATGGCACTTATTGTGTTGATGGGTTGGCATTTTTAATATAATAAAAATTAATAGCGAATATAACTTATGAATGCTATCATAAATTACTTTAAAGAATTATTCGGAGGAATAAAAACCTTACTTATAGGTATGAAGGTTACAGGTTATTACTTTGTTCATCCAAAGCAAATTGTAACCCAGCAATATCCCGAAAATAGGAAAAAATTAAAAATGTACGACAGGTTTAAAGGCGAAGTAACAATGCCTCACGATGAAAATAATCAACATAAATGTACCGCCTGTGGAATTTGTGAAATTAATTGCCCTAACGGAAGCATTGAAGTTATTAGCAAACAAAGAGAAATTGAAGAAGGAAAAATTAAAAAAGAACTTGATAAATATATTTATAAATTATCAATGTGTACATTTTGTGGACTTTGCATTAAAGTTTGTCCGCAAGACGCAATTGATTTTTCTCAAGGATTTGAGCATGCAGTTTTTAACAAAGAAAACTCAATAATGTCAGGAAATCAAATTATGTTTATCATTTTATCAGCTATAATTGTAGTATTTTCAATATTAACAGTTACCAGCCGTAGAATTTTGAGAGCTGCAGTATATTTACTTTTTGTGCTTATTGCTACTTCGGGCTTATATTTTATGCTAAATTACCAATTTCTTGCTGCAGTGCAATTAACACTTTATGCAGGCGGTATTGTTGTACTTATAGTTTTTTCGATATTGCTTACAAGTCATATCGACGAAAAATTTGAATCACCCGCTTTGCTTAAAAAGGTATATTCGGCAATTGCTTCAATATTAGGTAGTGTATTGGTAATTACAACATTACTAAATACTTCATTTGTTGCAAGTACGGTAACCCCAAAAGAAGTAAACATGAATGTTATTGGAAATAGCTTGATAAGTTGGGGCGAACAAGGCTATGCTTTGCCATTTGAATTAATAAGTATTTTACTACTTGCAGCTATGATTGCAGCAATTGTGGTAGCAAAAAAAACTAAAACAAAATAAA
>CAYTJB010000293.1:0-320 GCA_964437995.1 uncultured Bacteroides sp.
CCAAAGCCCCAATCAAACATACTTTCGCCTTTATAAAAAATGTTGCAAGAAGAAAAGGAAGTAAACTTTACAGAATAGTCTGGGTGCCCATTGTAATATAGCAATAAATCTTTGTCAAAGAATACTGGTGTCAGATAACCATCATCCCAATCTCTATAAAGTCCTGGAATAATATAATGGTCTAGTGGGTCGTATTGAAATTCTAAATGGTCAAATTGCTTGTATCTTTTCTCAGGATCCAGTTTAGAGAAAATATACTTCAATGGCATTTCAATAAATTGACCATCTTTTATTGAAGGCAAAATTTCGTCTTTAAATTT
>CAYTJB010000293.1:330-3377 GCA_964437995.1 uncultured Bacteroides sp.
AATGGTATCTTTACACCAAAACATTTCTTGTTTTCAGTGTCTTCAAATCTGACTCCTTCATACTCTATGTATCTGTAGTCTCCACAAGTGGGACATTTTATTGGGTGTTTCATTTTTGTGTCGTTATTTTAGCATTACCGCCAACTCGTTTATAGGTCTGACAAAATCATACAAAGCTTCCTTCTTTGGATGTATAGTCCTAACAATTGTCAAAGCTATAATTATACAACAAATGTAAGCAAAATATTTTACAAATCATCAAAAGGCGATTTTTTGCCAAACTATTTAAGTTTCTTAAGATTTTTATTTTCAAGTAAGGATTTCATTTGATATTAATCCAATAGCATTTGTTTTTTCCAGCCATATAGCGAAGTAATCAGCTACGAAATCAAATCTTTGCTGGAATTGAAAGAGATTTTGAATTGATTTTTTTGAAAAAGACCATTGGCTTTAGGTAACGTTCCGCAACGTTTTTATTTTTTATTGTTTGGTAAAATTATATTCCAGCTTATAGAGTAACCAACTTTATGTAAAACTCTTGGTAATGAAATACATTTAAAATCTGTTGGATTTGGTTCAATTAGTTCTTTTATTAATACCGATACGGTATCTCTAATAATCCAATAATTTGGACAACCTGCCTGACGGCAGGTAAGTAACAGCTACTCTATCAGCATTGGTATAATTTAATAAACAATGGTATAAAATCAAATCTGTCAGGTTTTAAAAACCTGACAGATTTAACTACCGTAAACAGTGGGAGGGCGACTTGGATTCGCCCTCCCACTACATTTCGGAAAACTCAATATCCACTGGACGCTAAACCTGTCGAAGCGTCATTTCGGCAGACTCAATGACCATATTAATTTTAAGCAATTACTTTTATACCGAATGAAATCAGGTTTGCAAAAAAAACTTTGTTGCAATTGGCTCGGTATAAATGGTTCTAAGTAGTTTTGCTTTGCAAACCTATTAAGAACCAGTATAACTTTAATTTATTTTAATAATTTTCACTTTTTTAATAAAAGACTTCGTTTTTAGATTTTTTACTTTGCTCCTAATTTGCTTTCTAATTCATCTAATCTATCATTAGCCGAATGAACCATCATTGTAATACGTACAAAAGGACCACCCAACAAAAATAAGGCAATAGAAGTAGCCAATCCCATTGGGCAAAAATTTATACTATTTACAATTATTCCTACTAAGCCTATCAATGTGGCAATAATTCCACCAGGAACTCCAAGTGGACATCTTAATTTTTTCTTTGTTTCCATTTTTAATACATTTTAAGTTTGTTAATTAATTCCTCTTTTGTAGGTACACTTCTAAAAATAATTTCATCATTTATTAACAGCGTTGGAACTGCATGAATACCTAATCTCATTGTTCTAAGCATACCAATTGGTGAATTTGCCATACTTTTCTTAAACTCAAATTTATCGCCAAATTCTGGTAGTACTTTATTAAGCATTTTTTCCAATATTTTGCAATTTGGACAGGTAAAAGTATAAAACATTTCAATTTTTATAGGTATATTCATTATTGATTTTAATATTGGTTCTCTATTAAAAAATGCTCTTGCTTAATTTTTAAAAAGTATATTACAAAGATAAGATATTTTCAAATTAATTTTATATTTATTAAATTTACTTTTATAATTTGAGAGCTATAATGAGTACTTTTGCAAAAATAATAATAACGGCATTATGACTTTTAGCGAATTAAACCTAAACAAACCTTTGCTCAACGCATTGAATGACTTGGGATATAGCCAACCAACAAGTATTCAGGAAAAGGTTTTTTCAGTGATGATGTCGGGACGTGATGTAGTTGGGATAGCTCAAACTGGTACCGGAAAAACTATTGCATACCTTCTTCCTTGTCTTCGCCTATGGAAATATACAGGTGATGGTTCTCCTCAAATTTTAATTATTGTACCCACCCGCGAATTGGTTGTGCAAGTAGTAAAAGAAGTTAATAAATTAACCACTTATATGAACATCAAAATAGAAGGTGTTTATGGAGGTGTAAATATCAATCCTCAAATCGACAGAGTTTATGCTGGTTGCGATGTTTTAGTAGCTACTCCAGGTCGATTGTTAGACTTAGCATATAAAGGTGTATTGAGGTTAAAAGGCGTAAAAAGACTTATTATTGATGAAGTTGACGAAATGCTTACACTTGGCTTTCGCCACCAGTTAACAAGCATTTTAGATTTATTACCACCTCGTCGTCAAAATCTTATGTTTTCGGCTACTATGCTCGAAGATATTGAAAAATTAATTAAAGATTTTTTTAATAATCCACAAAAAATAGAAGCTGCACCAACAGGCACTCCATTAGACCAAATTATTCAAAAAGGCTACCTTGTGCCCAATTTTTATACCAAAGTAAATTTTTTAACGCTTTTACTATCTACTAATTCCGAAATGAGTAAGGTGTTGGTATTTGTTTCTACTAAAAAGTTGGCTGATGATTTGTACGAGCAAATGGAAGGAAAATTCTTAGGTCAATTGGGCGTAATTCACTCTAATAAAGCACAAAACTATCGTTTTAATGCTGTAAAACAATTTCACGATGGAGCTTATCGGGTGCTTATTTCAACCGATATTATGGCAAGAGGGCTTGATATATCTGAAATTACACATGTTGTTAATTTCGATACACCCGAAGTGGCAGAAGATTATATCCACCGCATTGGAAGAACCGGCAGGGCAGATAAAAAAGGTATTGCTATCTCATTTTTATTAGAAAAAGATGCTGACAATCAAGCCCAAATTGAAGCATTGATGAATTGCAAAATTCCGATGGAAACTTTACCCGAAAACCTTATAATTTCTACAGAACTTACCGAAGATGAAATGCCAAAAATTGTGATGAAAAACGTTTTGGTTAAACCACCCAAAGTGGAAGCTTCGGGTCCTGCATTTCACGAGAAAAAAGAAAAAAACAAAAAGGTTTACAATAAAATTAGACATAAAGATAAAATGAAACTCAAATATGGGAAACCAAAAACCAGAGGGCAGAAAAAGTGATTGGTAATT
>CAYTJB010000294.1:0-3351 GCA_964437995.1 uncultured Bacteroides sp.
TTAAAATGAAAATGAGTTGGTAAATCATAACCATCGCATACCCATGCATGTCCAGCACCTGTTGTTGGGTATCCGTTATAAACCATTGGGTAACCCATATCAAGATTTTCTATCAACATATTTCTCCAAACATCATCAGTATAATTAGCTTTTTGTACAAAATCAACATAGCGTCTATATTTAAAATAAGTATATAACGCATAAGGAACATTAAATGTTTGAGCACCAGAGCCTGAAGGTAAGTAATCCATATCAATAGAAACCCCACAGTGATACATTAATTTAGCAACCGCATTGCGAGTAATTGTGTCAATAATATAAGTTGTTGAAATATCATTAGGCATATTACTCCAATCATAAGTTGTGTTACCAAAATCAGCCGATTGAAGACCAAAAGCTGGATGAATATACTCATAATAACCTCTACCTTGCTGTGGATAATTGTAAAATCTCATAACTTGCGACATAGCAGTAGAAACACAACCAGCATAACACTTCCCACCAGGACCAGTAGAAGAAACAGGGCAATAATGGTTATATCCAGCATTTTGATTCCACGTAGTACTTAGCAATGGAGCAACTGCATTTGTGCTTTTAAAACTTGAAGTTGTTTTCTGATTAGAAGAAAACGAATCCCAAGCTTTAGAAATATCATTTCTAACCGATGATTTTAAGCGAGATTCAGTAGCTATTTCTTTAGCTAAATTATCCATCCACCAAT
Source organism: uncultured Bacteroides sp. (assembly GCA_964437995.1). Classification (GTDB taxonomy): domain Bacteria; phylum Bacteroidota; class Bacteroidia; order Bacteroidales; family JACABE01; genus JACABE01. Next base: position 722 of record CAYTJB010000294.1, read on the forward strand.
CAAAAGCAGGAACTATTCCTTTTCCAGGAAATGTTCCTTCGTTAGAATACGCTAATACTGGATATACTCTGTCATCAGCAGAAATAACAATATAAGAATTATTACCTTTAAAAACATGCATTACACATTGGCTTTTATTGGTTTCATCCATTATAGCTTCATAATCTGTAGGCGTTTTACTTGGATCAATTTTTAATTCGCGGCTTAAAAAATTTTGAGCTACCATTTGTGCTTTTTGTTTTCCAACTGGACCAGCGTAAACGCAAGAAATAAGAAGTGAAAAGCAAATAAATAAAATACTTTTTTTCTGTAAAAAAGACATTGTTTTCATAAATATAAATGTTTAAAAATAATAAATATTACGGTTTAATCTATTCAATTATAACATAAAAAACTGACAATTGTTTTAAAAGTCAAGCTTTTAAATGTATATTTTTATTATAATAATGTCTCGCAAAGATAAATATTTTTTTTAAATAACTAATTATTTTTATTAATAATATCTCATTGCTCATACCTTAATTCATTTTTATGTAAAAATACATACAAAAATAGTATTAAATAACTCCTAAATAAAGACAAAATCAGTTTACGGTATTATAAAAAAAGTTTACGGTTACACTGCTTCTAATTCTACTCGCAAATTTTCGATAATAAACGCTTGTCGGTCGGGCGTATTTTTGCCCATATAAAACTCTAAAATATTTTTGATGGAAGAATCTTTTTTAAGAATAACTGGTTCTAAACGAATATTTTGTCCAATAAAATGGCGGAATTCGTCAGGTGATATTTCACCCAAACCTTTAAATCGTGTAATTTCAGGATTAGTACCTAATTGCGAAATAGCATTGATGCGTTCTTCTTCAGAATAACAATAAATTGTTTTTTGTTTGTTACGCACTCTAAACAAAGGCGTTTGAAGAATATATAAATGTCCTAATTTTACCAAATCAGGGAAAAACTGCAAGAAAAAAGTAAGTAGCAATAAGCGGATGTGCATACCATCTACATCAGCATCAGTAGCTACAACAATATTGTTGTATCTCAAATTTTCAATATCTTCGTCAATATTCAACGCGGCTTGTAGCAAATTAAATTCTTCGTTTTCATACACTACTTTTTTCGACATACCATAACAGTTCAAAGGCTTACCTTTTAAGCTAAAAACGGCTTGTGTATTTACGTCTCTTGATTTGGTAATAGAACCACTTGCCGAATCGCCTTCGGTAATAAACAATGTGGTTTCCAAGCGACGCTCATCATTGCTATCGTAATGAACACGGCAATCTCTTAATTTTTTGTTGTGCAAACTAACCTTTTTAACGCTTTCGCGAGCAGCCTTTTTAATATTCGCCATCTCTTTGCGTTCTTTTTCCGATTGCATTATCTTTCGCAACAATAATTCAGCCGTTTCGGAATTGATATGCAGATAGTTATCGAGATTGCGTTTCACAATATCCATAATGTAATTCCTTACTGTTGCTCCATTAGGCTCAATATACATTGAACCTAATTTTGTTTTTGTTTGCGACTCAAAAACAGGTTCTTGTATCTTAAAACTTAGAGCTGCAACTATCGAACTACGAATATCGCTGGGTTCAAAGTCTTTTTTATAAAATTCTCTAATGGTTTTTACAATGGCTTCGCGAAAAGCAGCCTGATGTGTACCACCCTGTGTAGTATGTTGACCATTTACAAACGAATAATATTCTTCTATATATTGGCTTGTGCTGTGCGAAAACGCAAATTCAAGGTCGTCTTCTTTTATATGAATAATAGGATAAGTAGTAGAACCGTTGATATTGCTTTCTAACAAATCAAGCAATCCATTTTTGGCAGTAAATTTATTGCCATTAAAATTGATAGTCAATCCATTATTCAAATAAGCGTAGTTCCAAAGCAATTTATCAAGATACTCATCAATAAAATGATAATGACCAAATATTTCCGAATCAGGTACAAAAGTAATAATGGTACCATTCCTTAAATCACAAGGTTGTATCTCAGAATCCTGAATAACAACACCTTTACTAAATTCTACTATTTTGGTTTTACTTTCGCGAATGGCTTGTACTTTGAAATAAGAGGTTAAAGCATTTACGGCTTTGGTACCTACACCATTTAGCCCAACCGCTTTTTGAAATACTTTAGAATCGTATTTAGCACCTGTATTAATCTTTGATACACATTCTATTACCTTACCTAAAGGCATACCACGACCATAATCTCTTATGGTAACTTTTTGTTCTTGTATAGTTATTTCAATTGTTTTGCCAAAACCCATTACAAATTCATCAATGGCATTATCAACTATCTCTTTTACAAGAACATAAATACCATCATCTTGCGAAGCTCCATCGCCCAACTTCCCAATATACATACCCGGTCGCAACCTTATATGTTCATTCCAATCCAACGACCGAATACTATCTTCGGTATATTCTGCTACCATTTTTTATAATTTTGCACAAAAGTAAATAAAGTGTTTGGGAGTTGGTAAAATAATAATTGTTTTTTATCAACTAAAATCTGTTTAAAACAAAAAGAGCTTTAAAGATATTAGTTATCATTGCTTAATTTGCAATTTTTGTGGATAAAAATCTTTATTACGGTAAATAATAATAATTTGA
>CAYTJB010000295.1:0-3332 GCA_964437995.1 uncultured Bacteroides sp.
GATGTAAAAATAGCAAGTAACTCATTTGCTTCATTATAAATTGGCTCTATAATTTCTATTCCTACCCAATTTAGTTCTTTAATTATTTCAATCCAATAAACGGTTTCGTTAGTTTCACTTAAACTTATCTTAATTTTATTATAAAAATCCGATTTACTTCTTGACTTATTTGCTTCTCGATAATTTGCACCAATACTTGTACCAGATTTAGTAATTTGATTTCGAATAACAAATCCCTCAGAATTATTAGGTAAACGTGAAGAAATTTTTATTATGTTAATTGCAAATCTTTTTGTTCTATTTTCTAACTCCTTACTAAATTCTTTATTATCCATAATAGCTGTTCTAAAAAACTTTAAGTACTTTAAGTACTTTAAGTATTCTAAGTACTCTTAACTACTTTTCCCTATTCCCATTCAATGGTAGCAGGAGGTTTAGAACTAATATCGTAAACCACTCTGTTAACACCTTTTACTCTATTGATGATTTCATTAGAAACTTTCGCTAAAAACTCATACGGCAAGTGCGACCAATCGGCTGTCATGCCATCGGTTGAACTTACTGCACGCAAAGCTACCACATTTTCATACGTTCTTTCGTCGCCCATAACACCAACTGATTGAACGGGCAACAAAATAGCTCCTGCTTGCCAAACTTTTGTATATAAATCGTGTTTTTTTAATTCTTCAATGTAAATATAGTCAACTTCTTGTAAAATATTCACTTTTTCAGGCGTAATATCGCCTAATATTCTTATACCCAAACCTGGACCCGGAAAAGGATGACGCATGAGCAGCTCATCTTTTAAGCCTAAAGAACGTCCTACTCTTCTTACTTCGTCTTTAAACAAGGTATTTAGAGGTTCTACTATTTTAAGCTTCATATAATCGGGCAAACCACCCACATTATGATGTGATTTAATAGTAGCAGAAGGTCCGTTTACCGAAACAGATTCTATTACATCAGGATATATTGTGCCTTGTGCCAACCATTTTACATTTTCAATTTTATGAGCCTCAACATCAAATACTTCGATAAATGTTTTGCCAATGGCTTTGCGTTTGGCTTCGGGTTCGCTCAATCCCTTTAATGCATCGTAAAATAATTGTTTAGCATCAACACCTTTAACGTTTAAACCCATGTCGTTGTATGATAATAAAACATTCTTGAATTCATTTTTGCGAAGCAAACCATTATCAACAAAAATACAATGCAAATTTTTGCCAATTGCCTTATGAAGCAAGATAGCTGCTACTGACGAATCAACGCCACCCGATAATCCAAGTACTACTTTATCATTACCTAACTTTTGCCTTAAATCTTTAATGGTTGCTTCTACGAAAGAATCGGGAGTCCACGATTGTTGGCACTTACAAATATAAACTACAAAATTTTTCAACAATATCATACCTTCTGATGAATGATATACTTCAGGATGAAACTGTATGCCGTAAGTAGCTTCATTTTGAATTTTAAAACCTCCATATTTAACATTAGAAGTGCTGGCAATGATTTCAAAATCTTTGGGAACGCTCAAAATGGTATCGCCGTGCGACATCCATACTTGCGAACCATTGCTCATGCCTTTCATTAATTCATCTTCGTGTTTGATAAAAGATAGATTTGCCCTGCCGTATTCACGAATAGTAGAAGGGGAAACTTCTCCACCATTGGCATGCGACAAAAATTGAGCTCCGTAACAAACAGCCAGCAAAGGTAACTTTCCTTTTATTGACGATAAATCAGGATAGGGTGCATTTTTATCGCGAACCGAAAACGGACTTCCCGATAATATTACGCCTTTGATATCATTTGTAATTTCAGGAATTTTATTGAAAGGATGAATTTCGCAATACACGTTTAATTCCCTTACCCTGCGGGCAATCAACTGTGTATATTGCGAGCCAAAATCAAGTATAAGAATGGTTTGGTGCATGGAGTTTATATATGTTATTTAATATTTTATTGTTAATATTCTATTTTCAACAAGTAAGTAATAAGTACTTAGAGTACTTATAAGTATTTTAGACATTCAGCGTACTTTTTAATTTATTAGCAATTGAAGTAAAAATAGCGAGCAATTCGTTCGCTTCTGTATAAATTGGTTCAATATCTTCCTGTTTTATCCAATTCAGTTCTTTAATTATTTCAATCCAATAAACAGTTTCACTGGCTTCGCTTACACTTATTTTAATTTTATTATAAAAATCAGATTTACTTCTTGATCTGTTTGCTTCCCGATAATTTGCGCCAATACTTGTACCAGATTTAGTAATTTGATTTCGAATAACAAATCCCTCTGAATTATTAGGCAAACTTGCCGAAAGTCTCACTATGGTAATAGCAAATCTTTTTGTTCTGATTTCTAAATGTAAGCTGAACTCTTTATTATCCATAATTGTACTTTTTTTATCAACTCCAAGTATTCAAGGCACTCTAAGTACTTTAGGCACTTTTAATTTATTTTATCAATTCAAAATCTAACTCACTGATATTCTGCTTGCTATCTTCTGCTACAACTTTCAACAGATTACTTCCTTCCAGCATTTTATCGTCAATAGTATAAGTTAGTAAACTGTTTTTACCGTCAAATTCCATCAAAATCCATTTTTCGTTAAGCGTTGCTTTGTATTTTGAAATTCCCGATAGATTATCTGTAATCTTAATTTCTAATGTTTTTAGCTTGCTAACATTTGTTTTGTCTTTGAAATTCAGTGGTTTTATAATTGGTGCAATCGTGTCAATTAATACGGCAAATTTACCAAAATTATTGATATTTGTTTTAATAAATCCATTTTCATATTTTCCGCCTTCGGCAGTAATGCTATTATCATCTTTTATGCGAACAATCAGTAGCTTACTTTGCAAACTATCGGTAATAGAATCAGTTTTGATAGAAAGCGAAATATTTTTGTGCAAAGGTGTATAAATATCGTGTATTTCGTGGTATTTTGAAAAATATTTGGTTGGTGCAGAAGATGAATTGTATTTCATCAAAATATTATCGTACAAGGCATCAGCAGGAAAATAAACTTTTACTTCTTCGGTACAAAAAGAATCGGCTTTGTTGTATGTAATCAGTAAGTTGCTGTCAATTATGGACAAAGAAAGAGATTGCATATTTTGTAGTAAAGTAACTTTTTTTACATAAAAAACTAATTCGCTACTATTTCTATTTATATCTATTACATTGTATTTAAGTGTATGCATAATAGTATCGTCCAGTTCTATCCATCCTTTATTAGTAACATGATTGTAAATGCTTAGCTTATTACCCGGCAAAATATTAGTTTGCAGATATTTTATACCTGTTTTGATATAGCTCGGATAAT
>CAYTJB010000296.1:0-1838 GCA_964437995.1 uncultured Bacteroides sp.
CTAATACTGCTAATGTTCCAAAGTTGAGTGCTGCTGTTTCAGTTATTGTAATTGGTGCAATAATTGTGGCTGCTGCAGCAGTATTTTCTGTTGCTTGTGCCATAACTTTACTAGAAAAACCTGCTATCATTATGATAGCTGCAAAAATTAAGATTATTTTTTTCATTGTTTTAAAGTATTAATTGATTAATAATTTATTTATATAAAATTATGCATAATTATAAATCAATGTTTCTCATTATCTTATAAAAAGAAACAAAGCAGGATACTATGCTATATCCCTATTGCGTTTTTATTTTTGTTTTTCTTTTTCGTGTTTTAATTTTCATAATTTTTTGTTAAACATTCTTGTTGATTATTCATAAATTCTGTATAAAAAATAAGTAATTTCATTAAGAAAACGCATTTTTTGTTTTGTTAAACGTGCCTTTTGTCATACTGAACGAAGTGAAGTATCTCATAATATATTTTTTTAGATTCCTCGCTATCACTCGGAATGACAAAACAACCATTAGTCATAAGCTTAACTTTTAAACTTTATAAACTATTTTGGTTTATTCATATTTGTTATTAAAAAATAATTTTCTACTTATATTGCCTTGTTGGTTTTTCAAAAGTACATTAATTATTTGTGATTTTGCATTTAAACTAATTGTATGTTGTGTTATTCCTTGTAATGTTTTTTGTAATAGTAATCGTCCCATTGCATCGTAAACGAAAGCTTCTGTTTCTTTGCTAATTAAACTAAGGTCAATTATCAAATGAACGCCATCAGTGTATATTCTGGCGGGTAGTTCGTCGTAGTATGCATTATCGTCAGGTCCGAAATGTAAAATAAATCGTGATGCATCGTCAGACGTTGAAGAATGAAAATTATAATAACTCCTTGTTTTCATGTCTTGTATATAATGCGTTATACGGTCTTCGAGCATTACTGTTTCAAATTTATTTACATCAAAGTTACAATTAAGCGTATAATTTCCATCTTGTCCTGGTTTAAACATTATCGCTACCATTGGATTATCGGCTGTATCGGTAAGGTATCGCACAGAATAGCTTTTGCCTCCAGAAGGCATAAAAAGACTTGGGGCAGTGGCTACTGGACTATATAGTTTTGTAGCACCCGATTGATTTGTAGTATATCCAAATAATAGGCGTGCCTCATCAAAGCTATTATCATTTGCCGATTGTACCACAACGCTTAATGTAGTAGGTTCAACTTCGGTGTTTTTGAGCCAAGCCCCAGCACCATTATGAACCCGAACGGTATTGTCCATACTTAGGTTGCCAGCACTGGCTGCTCGTACAAAAAAGCCTTGCATAGGAGCTATGTATCTTGTTACTCCGTTTGTTCCACTTCCAGCAGCAGAATTACAAACGCCATAATTATTGGCAGATTTATTGTAAATCCACATATCGTAACCGCTACCACTGCTAACCAAGTTAGAACGTATCCAACCAGAAGCAGCCTGCCAATCAATAGAAGAGGGATAAGGGTTGCCTACAAAATTAAACCCTTTAAGGCTATCAACAGTACTACTTACTGTAAGTGCAAAACTTTGGCTGCCATTGTTTAGGTTTCCTGCAAATTCTTTGGTAGGATTATTAGCCTGTACAGCATAGAGGTAGCCACGTCCTATCACAAAATCACTTCCCGGATGTACTGTATTCCAATTAACAGGCGAAGTAGTGTTGAGTTTGTAAATCCAACAATTGGTGGGTTCGTTCCATAAATAAAGGTCGTAGCCAGTTCCATTTCCATAAGTACCTGATGGTAACCAAGTACCACTAATGCTTTGTGCTGCCACAGGTGATGATAAAAAGTGCCATGCTTCGGC
>CAYTJB010000296.1:1848-3309 GCA_964437995.1 uncultured Bacteroides sp.
CACTACCGTTGATGTATCGTTGTACAGTTGCTGGAATATTATTGGCTGAATGTATCAATGAGCCTGTACCTAATGCGTTCGACTGAATAATAAGTCCACTATTACCTGTATTGTTAGTAATTGTATTGGTAATTGTAAGACTTTTGTTTGCAGCAATAGCTACCGAACTACTATTTATTATTGAAAGATCGGTGTGTGTATAATTTCCATCAACTGTAGCAGGAGCAATTACCAATGCTCTTTCCGATATATCTGGAATGTATTTTTCTGTCCAATTATTATTATTACTCCAGTTTGAATTAACTGCTGCATTAAAACAGTTGCTAAAACATAAATTTGTACGAGTGAATAATATATCACCTCGTCCATTTCCTCCAATATAAATATTATTGTAAACAGTTACAGTTACTGTGTTAGAAGTAGCTGTTCCACAACCACTTCCACTTGCTGATATATAGCAGCGATAATCATAGCTACCCACGCTACTAATACCCGACACCGAAAAACTTGCACTATTAGCACCAGAATAAATTGCACCAGTAGGAGTTCCATTTGAAACAATCCCCCAAGAACTACTATTACCATTATAATATTGCCATTCATAATTTAAAGATGGTGTTCCACCTGAAGCTACAATAGTAATATTTTCGGTTGACTCAAGTGTAGGAATACTTGGCGGGCTTGTAGGTTGGGTGTTAATGGTTGGATTAGCTACTACGGGCCATATTACAATGGTAATAGGACCTGTTGCACCACAACCATAATCACTAGCAGAACGACTCACACGTATTTGAACACTTGTAATTGCTCCAGTTGTATTAATCGTATTTCCTGATATATAAGTTGACCATGAACTACCATCATTTATACTATATTCATATAAATCTGTAGCACTACCTGAACCACCTGAACCAGCTATAATAGTTGCATTTGGACCATTATAGCCTACACATATTGCTGTTGCGCTTGCTGGTGTTGCTACATTTAGTGTTGGATTTACTGTAGCTGTACCAACAGTCCACGTAGAAATAGTACTCCATGCAGATGTTGTACATCCATAGCTACCGCCTGTTCTACGAGCTTGAACTATTACACTTGTTGTTGCACCAGTGGTTACTATTGCTGCTCCGTTGGTATAAGGATTATATGATGTTCCGCCGTTTATACTGTATTGATATTCATTTGCAGCAGCTGTAGAACCGCCTGAACCACCTGTGCCTGTTACTGTGCCTGTATTATAGCCTGCACATATTGTACTTCCATTTGCTGGAGTGGCAGAACCTAAAGTTGGGGCTGTTGGTGTTGTACCTACTGTCCACGTAGAAATAGTACTCCATGCAGAAGCTGTACATCCATAACTACCGCCTGTACGACGAGCTTGAACTATTACACTGCCAGTTGCTCCTGTGGTTACTATTGCTGCTCCGTTGGTATATGAACTATATGATGTTCCTCCGTTTA
>CAYTJB010000297.1:0-875 GCA_964437995.1 uncultured Bacteroides sp.
AAATGGAAGCCGGTGAAATGTCGGATGCTAATACTGCCATTCTTCCAAACCTTAAACGTGCATTGGCAAACCTTACCATTGCAGCAAACATACCCGAAGAAACAGGCGAGAACCAATCTGTTTCAGATAAGTACAACATCAACGCCGAAAGGCGCAATCAATATAAACTTACAGGTATGCGCTTCCTTAGTCGTGCTGTTGATATTATCAAAGCCAATCCCGACAATTACGAAGCTTACAAAGCCAGTAGCTTATATACCGAACCTATTACACCATTCGAAAACCTTGAAGAAAACCAATCATTCATTTTCGGCGGAGTTTAAAATTAACACATTAGCATATTATGCACATACTTACCATCAATAAGCAATCGTATTACTTCCCAAAAACATGGGACGAACTTACAGCACAGCAATTGCTTTACCTTTGCCATCTTACAATTGACAAAGCTAACTTTGCCGAAGTAAAATTAAAATTGTTACTTTATTTTACCGGGCTTAAAGTATTCAGTCGCCGTGAGCGTATCATGCAAGGTATTGAGCATTATCTTATTGGTGCATCCAAAGAACATGCCTGGTGGATATCCATTCACGATATTATTTTTGCCTGCCGTGGTTTAGACTTTTTATTTAAAGAAGTAAAAGACACAAAAGGAAGTTATATTGCTCACGACCTAGATAGCAGACTTGTTACAAACCTATTACCCGAAATTGAATTACCACGTTGCTCCATTTTTAAATTATTAAGTCGTCAAACACTAAAATTGTACGGTCCTGCTTCCGGTATTACCAATCTTACTTTTGTTGAATATATTCATGCCGAAACAGCACTTGCACACTTTCGCGAAACAAAAAATCAAGAATTTTTAAATAAGT
>CAYTJB010000297.1:885-3002 GCA_964437995.1 uncultured Bacteroides sp.
ATAGCTTCTGTATTTAAAGGTGTAATTGTAAATTCAAAAAAAATAAAATTAAAATTAAAAATTAGTAAAGGATTTATATTTAAAATTATCCAAAAATAGGTCTGTAAATAAGTTTATAGCTATTCTATACAGACCAGCTAAAAAACTAAGCGATCAAAAAGCTATCAACTACGATGGCGACATTCGCTTGCCTTTTAATGATGCTTTTGTAAATTTTCGCGCCAAACAAATTGAAAAGCTACCTGAGATATATAAAAAGGCAATATTATTATGGTACGATGGATGCAAAAGATTCATTGCAAATCAATTCCCAAACGTTTTTAAAGCATCTGATGATGCCGAAGAGCAAGAAACAGGCACCACATTCCGCTCATACATGAAACTGGTAGATAGCCTTGCCGATAGCGATGTACCTAAAAAAGAACAAATACGCCAATCATACCTTTTCGATGTACTCGAAAGCCTCGAACAAACAAGCATAAAAGCCCAAAAACAACAAGAAGAAATAAATAAAATTCGTAACCAATGAAAAAACGTGTATATATAGCCGGTTGTGGTGGTATGTTGGGCGAAGCCTTTTTCAAACAATTTAACGATGTTTACGAAATTAAGTGTACTGATATAGATATTAACAGCCCATGGCTTCAGTTTTTGGACTTTCGCGACTTCAATGCTTATAAAAAAGACGTGATTGACTTCAAACCCGATTATTTATTTCATTTAGGGGCATATACCGACCTCGAATTTTGCGAAACATATAAACCCGAAACATACATTACGAATACGCTTTCAGTAGAAAACGCGGTTTTTATTGCCAATATGCTCGATATACCATTGCTTTATATAAGTACTGCCGGTATTTTCGATGGTAATAAAAGTCTTTATGATGATTGGGACACGCCTAATCCACTAGGTACTTACGCTCGTTCAAAATATTTTGCCGAACGGTTTGTTGTTGAAAATGCTCGTCGTTATCTTGTTTGTCGTGCAGGTTGGATGATGGGTGGTGGCCCATCTAAAGATAAAAAGTTCATTCAAAAAATAATGCAACAAATCCAACATGGTAAAAATCAAATTCATATAGTGAATGATAAAGATGGTACACCTACATATACCCATGATTTTGCAGCCAATGTAAAACTCCTACTCGAAAATGAATTTTGGGGATTATATAATATGGTATGTGGTGGGCAAACTAGCCGATTAGAGGTTGCTAAAGAATTGCTGACAATAATAGGATTTGATAAAAAAGTAAACTTAACTGAAGTACCATCGTCGTATTTTTTAAAACAATATTTTGCTCCACGTCCGGTTTGCGAACGCTTAGTTAACACAAAACTAAACCTTCGTAACCTAAATATAATGCGCGATTGGCGCATTGCATTAAAGGATTATATTAATGGATATTATTCACATTATTTATAAAAATATTATTATGTACAACCACATCAACTATATGCAGTCATGCGCCGAGGTTCTTAAAGCAATAGCGCATACCGAAGCATCACCACGCTTTCACATTATTGGCGGTATAGCTAGTATGGACGAACTGTTGCAAAACCTTAGTAAAGCCGATGAAGGTTTTCATTTGCTTGCACCAAATAATGTTGATGGTTCGTTTAGCATTGCTAACGATGTACCACTCGACAAACGAATGTTGCAGTTTTATGTTGTAAAGCGTAACCCATTTACCGATTATGTAGGCATGGCAACAGCTAAAACCGAATGCCACGCACTTGCTGCAAAAATTATCAGCCGTATGGCTTACCACGCATATTTAGCCAATTTACAAGGACCTGATACTTATGGCTTGCGCGACTTAGACATTCGCACTATTAGTTATCAAAGTGTGGGACCACTTGCCGACAACTTTTACGGAATAGAAGTAACATTTACCCTATATAGTGGTACCAACTTTATTTATAACCAAGACGACTGGAATGAATAATCTTTGCTCTTTACTCTTTACTCTTTATTCTAATAAAAATGGACGATAACTGGAACAACTGGGCAGAAACCGTAATACGTATATGGCAGGAGAAAATTGACCGTATGCACGTATACCAAACAGGTGCATTACGCGATAGCTTTATAAACCATGTAATAAACCATGCAAA
>CAYTJB010000297.1:3012-3309 GCA_964437995.1 uncultured Bacteroides sp.
TTTGCCGATATGGGTGTAGGACGTAACTATAAATTAGGCAACTCCGGCAGTGTCGATGCTGTGAGAAAAACTCGTAGTCGTAAACGTTGGTATAGCACTACAGCTTATGCTGAATATAAAAAAGTAAGCGAGTATATTCAAAAACGCTTTGGCGAACAAGCAGGCATGGCGTTTATTGAAAGTATGAAAAAAGTACTTGCAACTGACCTTAAATAATTACTATCTTTACAACGCCAAATCTTAACATAATTTTTTACATCAACACACAGCCAAAAACATAGGCCATGTAGCAAGCTG
>CAYTJB010000298.1:0-2676 GCA_964437995.1 uncultured Bacteroides sp.
AATATGTAGTTTGAGGCGTTGCTATTACTGATAAAATTACAAACAGTAAAAATACGGAAACAAGAGAGAATTTCAATTCCGTGATTCTTTTAAGTTGAGTATGTATTGTTTTATTTATCAAGTTATTGATAATGCAATTATTATTTTAATAAATCAAGTATTCTTTCAAAATCTTTGTCAGAAATAAATGGAATAACGATATTACCTCGTCCTCTATTGTTTCGTTTTATTTCAATTTTTGAAGAAAAACGATGTCCAAGTAATTTTTTAGCAGAATGATAAGTTTCTGGTAAAGCATTTGCAGCTTTTTTAGGCTTTTTTTCTTCGGGATTATTGATAGCTCTAACCATATTTTCAACTTCTCTTACCGACAATGCTTTTTCTACAATTTGCTTGGTTATAAATAATTGTTGATCAGTATTATCCAATGTAATTAAAGCACGAGCATGTCCCATGCTAATTTTATCATCTTGAATATCTAATTGAACTTCGGCAGGGAGTTTTAATAAACGTAAGTAATTGGTAATAGTAGTACGGTTTTTACCAACTTTTTCGCTCATTTGTTCTTGCGTAAGTTTGCATTCTTCAATTAAAGCTTGATAGGAAAGAGCTATTTCTATAGCATTCAAATTTTCGCGTTGAATGTTTTCAACTAATGCCATTTCAAGCATTTGCGAATCGGTAGCAATGCGAATATAGGCAGGAATTTCTTCTAAGTTAGCCAATTTAGAAGCTCTTAATCTTCTTTCGCCCGAAATAAGTTGATATTTTTCGTGTCCAATTTTACGAACTGTAATAGGCTGAATAATACCCTGATGCTTAATGGAAGTTGAAAGCTCATTTAAGGCTTGTACTTCAAATTCGGTTCGTGGCTGAAATGGATTTGCTTCGATAGAATCAACTGATATACTTGCAATTGAACCAACAACAGTACTGGCATTATTATCATTTAAGTTAATATCTTCGCTTTCAGGAATAGCCAATAAGGCGCTGAGTCCTCTTCCAAGTGCTTGTTTTTTTGCGTTCATGCTAAAATTTATTATTTATCCTGTTGTTTTAAATTTTTTAAATCGTTTTTTTGTAACACTTCACGAGCAAGGTTTAAGTAATTAACAGAACCAGAGCAATTTGCATCGTGCATAATTATAGTTTCGCCAAAACTGGGTGCTTCGCTCAATTTTGTGTTTCTATATATTAAAGTATCAAAAACCATGTGCTGAAAGTGGGTTCTCACATCTTCAACTACTTGTTTGGCAAGCCTTAATCGCGAATCGTACATGGTTAATAAAATTCCTTCTATTTCCAACGTAGTGTTTAGTCGAGTTTGTACAATACGTATGGTATTCAACAACTTACCTAATCCTTCTAAGGCAAAATATTCGCATTGTACAGGTACAATTACTGAATCGGCAGCAGTAAGTGAATTAACAGTAATTAATCCTAATGATGGTGAGCAATCAATAATAATAAAGTCGTATTCATCCTTTATTTTGGCAATTACTTTTCGCATCATTTTTTCGCGATCTGGCAAATTAATCATCTCAATTTCAGCTCCAACCAAGTCGATATGAGAAGGTATTAGGTCAAGATTAGGTGTAGATGTTTTTAGCACAATATCATGAGGATCAATATCATCAATAATACATTCGTATATGCTGGTTTTGATAGTTTGTGGATCGTAGCCAACACCCGAAGTAGCATTCGACTGAGGATCAGCATCTATTAATAAGGTTTTTTTTTCAAGTACCGACAAAGCAGCACTTAAATTAATAGCTGATGTAGTTTTGCCTACTCCTCCTTTTTGATTTGCAATAGCAATTACTTTTCCCATTTTGTTTTTAGTCTGATAATGAAATGTTTATGTTTGAGTTGTTATAGCTTTTATATTTAAAAATAAGTTTACAAAAGTAAGATTAATAATTAAAAATATAAACAAAAAGTTTATAACAAAAAAGCCGTCCGTACGAACAGCTTTATTATCAATAAGTTGAATATGAGTTAATCTTTGCTTGTTTCTAAATTATCAAAGTCGAAATCTGAAAATTCAGCTTTGAAAGTTTCTTCGGGTTCTTCTGCTGGTTTTTCTCCTGTTTCAATAAAATGAGTAACGCCATTGAGTCCATTGATAAATTTTTCAAAATCTTCTTTATAGAGAAAAATTTTATGTTTTTCAAAGAAAAACTTACCTTGTTCATTGTCAAATCGTTTCTTACTTTCGGTAATAGTTAAGTATTGTTCTCCTGAACGGGTTTCCTTAACATCAAAAAAATAAGTTCTTTTGCCTGCTCTTACTGCTTTTGAGAAAATTTCTTCTCTCTCTTTATTATCAAACTCTTCCATTTTAACTATAAAATTTTACATAAAATTAATGTCGCAAATGTAGTAATAAATTTGAAATCCAACGTATTTTTAATTTATTTATTCAGTTTTTTTTGATTTTTTAAGACGTCAATGTTGCATCTAAAAAACATTTCATAAACCAATCCTATCATTCATTAAAAAAACAAGAGGTTATTATTTAACACCTTAAATAACAACCTCTTAAATATAATCAATCAACTAATACAAATTTGCTCATCTCTATTAAATTGAGACAAAGCCTATTATTTCAATTCCTCTTTCAACAAATAAGAATAAGCATCGCACATAGCTTTAACTAAATCGCTAAATACTTGT
>CAYTJB010000298.1:2686-3300 GCA_964437995.1 uncultured Bacteroides sp.
GTATTTTTAATTTATTTATTCTATTTTTTTTGATTTTTATAATAACGTAAAATTGGGATAAAACTGAGTTATAAAATACACTTCGAATAGAAATATTTCTTTAAATATTGTAGCTTTTTAATTTATATATAAAATTACTTGCTTTTAAATTGTTATTAATTATTTTTAAATTACTGATTTAAAATGGTTTATAAATAATATTGTTTGTGGATTAAAATTGTAATTTTAAAGAAGTCGGTATTGCTTAAATCTTTATTTTTGAAATGAATTTATAATAATTTACTGATAAATCTATTTGATGTCCATAAAATCAATATTAATCTTATTATTTACGTTTCTTTTTTTTCAAATAAGCTTTGCTCAAGAAAAAAATTACACACCTACATTACCTCAATTAGATTCAATTTTGAAAACAAATTGCAATCTGATGAAACAAATCAATATCAACGATATAGATATGTTGATGGTAAACGATTGTAAATTAAATGAAGTGGAAGCCACACTTGAATTGCTTAAATATGTGAATATTGCAAGTCAAATTGATTTTAAGAAAAAAGAGGAAATTGCTATTTATGAATATTTTACAGAAACAACTACGCAATCGGCTCAGCTTA
>CAYTJB010000299.1:0-3289 GCA_964437995.1 uncultured Bacteroides sp.
TGTATCTCCTGCACAAATAGGACCATTATTGGTAATATTGGGAGGAAGAATTACACCACTGGTACTACCAGCACCAACCTGACCTGCATTGGTTTGTGAAAAAATAACATTTTGTTGCACGTTAGAATAATTTGTAATCATTAATAAATAAAATTTACCAACTTGTGCATTTGGAATATAACACCATTCCTGAGATTGACTATCGTAACTACAATCAATCATATTCATTGAAGGATAATCAGGAGAAGGTCCTGCCACAGAATGAGTAGGGGGTGCTGGATAACCCGCTGTTAATAAAGCAGTACAAGGTGATGGAGCAGTTAATGAATTAAAAGGACCCCAGCAAGCAAAATGAATATCCTCGTTTGCCGTTCCGTACATGTAAATCTCAATATTACCAGGTGTACATATTTTCATATAATACCAAGCTGGGCTTGGTTTATTACCAAGACAACCATAATTTGGGCCAGATTCTGCTTGTAAGCCACCACCTGGACTTGCCCCAGGTGTATAACCAATAGGGAAATTATAAACAGTACCTGTACTAAAGGGTAGAGCAGTATTACAAAGATTGGTTTGAGCATTCATTTGAATGTTAATTATAATGAAAATAGTAATGAATAATAATATTTTTTTCATAATTATTTGTCTTTATGATTCCTAATATATTCTACCTTTTGTTCTATTGTAAAGTTATTGTTAGCAGTCTGTGTCATTTTTTTCATATTTCCCATAAAATGGCGATAGTCTTCTACTGCATATTTCTTAGGAACTGCTATTATTGCTTTGTCTTTATTAATATCATATACCTTAATTTGAGTATGAAAAACATCTTGCTCTAAGTAGTAGGATTTAAAATATACTTTTTCAAATTCAGAAGGTAATTGAGCAAGGTCAACTTTAAAAAAGTTGGTATCGCCAACGGTTTGCAAAACCAAACAAAATGTTCCCCAATAATCGGGTTTGTTTTGTTGCGAAATTTCTTGTGCCTTTATTACATGATTAAATGCAATAATTACAAATAAAAAAATAAATGTTATTAATTTTTTCATGGATAATATTATTAAAAAAAGTTTACAAAAGTATGACAAATATTAATACCAAATGGTTGCCTGAGGTGTTAAAGTTTTACTAATTTATAGATTAATGGTTGATTGTGAGTGTAAATTTTTAAAAAGTAAATATTTTTAGGCTCTTTTGTAAGATTAATACGTAAAGTTTCATTGCTCAATAAAGTATTTATGTTGCTTTCAAAAATTATTTTTCCTTCTGTATTTATTACTTTATAAGCATTTACAGGAATGCTTTTGGGAATTGTTACATAAAAAATATCTTTGCTTGGATTGGGCGAAATAGAAATAGTAACATTTTGATTGTTTTCAATACTTGTACTTATATATTGAACTGTTTTGGTAATAGTATCAGCTTCGCAATCGTTAGAAACAATGAGTTTCACATTATAAGTTCCTGAAGAAGTATAAGAGTGTATCGGATTTTGAAGATTGCTATGGTTTCCGTCGCCAAAATCCCAAAAATAATTTGTGGCTAAAAGCGAGCTATCTGTATATTGAACTTGATTTCCATTCTGAATAAAACCAAAATTGGCAATAGGATTTGGATTGTATAACCCAATATTCCATAAGTTAAGACTGTCCAAAACAACTTGCGAAGCAATAGCCTGAAAAATAGCAGCATTAGCAGGCAATATATTGCCAATAAAATTATTGCCAACAACAGTTTCGCTAAAAATACTCGCATAAAAGGTACAGGCAGCTAAATAAGTTCCATTTTCGGCAGGGTGGTAATTATCTGATGAATAAAGCTCTATAGACGGATAGTTTTGTCGCAATGTTCGCCATGCCCAGCCACAAGGTGCAATGGCAGCATTCAGTGAATCTGCAATTTGCATATACCCGCTTCTGAGGCGTTGTTGCATATCTTCATAAGTATCACTGCCAGCAGGTAAACCTAAATCTCCATTTTTGTGTGCCCATGTCATAAAGAAAAGTGTACGAGTACAAGGAGAATTATCATGTATAATACTATCTAAGGTAATGGCATAAGGATACATTAAAGTATCTCTTTCGGGAATAAAAGAAGGTATTTGACTTTGCTCTTGCAATACTATATAATCCCATTTTCTTTCATTTATTTTTTGAATAGTAGTAGGGTTTTGCAAGTGCATTTGCAAAGTTGCTCCACCCATAGTGCTATTATCAACATACACTTTTTTGCCTGCTTTAGTGGCAAGTTGGAAAAATACTTGTGGCAAATCGTTCACAAAGGTAAAGCTATTACCTATAAATAATACTTTAGTAGTATCGCTTGCTTGCGAGTATGTATTGCTACTAATAATAAAGGTGGAAAAGAGAATGTAAAATGTTTTTTTGAAATTCATTCAATTAAAAATTAATATGAGTAATATAGCATAGACAATATTTTTTTTAAAATGGTTTACTCGATATTGAATATTTTTGAAAAACTTCTAAAATATATTATCTTTGTTAAATAATACCGATACGCAATATGTAATAGTCCAAAAAAGCTGGACTAAACATATTGTCTATCGGTATTTACCACTGCAAAATTATAAAATAATCCTTTGGATTAATTTATAATCAGCATTAGTATAATGTAATTAATTAGCATCATCTTAGCAAGATGCATTATTTGGTATGTTTTACTTTAAAGAAAAGCTATGTCAAAAATATTTCCGAAATTTATCGCTGATTTACCCGAAGCTGATATTCCAATCAAAGGAATTAACGCATTTCTTTCCCAAGGACTTAATCATCAAATTATATTTATGGAGTTTTCGGAAAATGTTGATGTTGCTGAACATTTTCATGAAAGTCAATGGGGAATTGTACTTGAAGGCAAAATAGATTTAATAATAGATGGAGTAAAAAATACATTTATAAAAGGAGATAGATATTTTATACCCGAAAATGTTAGTCATTCGGCTAAAATTTATGCCGGTTATGCTGATATTACATTCTTTAATCAAGAGGATAGGTACAAAGAAAAAATCAAATAAAATCCATTGTGGTTTCTTTCAAAAACTTTTCTTCGAGCAAACGGGCTATGCGTCTTACCACCGTTCGCCTGATTTCTAATTCTACAGGCAAACTTGGATCTTGGTGGGCTATATTGATGCGTGTACCTACTAAAAAATGAATTTCATCGCTTTCAAGCAAATATTTTACTATTAAATCAGCAGGACCTTTATCTAATTTAGTTTGAATAGAATGTGTCCGTAGAATTTCAGCAACTTTACTCAATGTAAGGA
>CAYTJB010000300.1:0-2748 GCA_964437995.1 uncultured Bacteroides sp.
GTATATTATCACCAGTGGTGTAGGGCATAGTAATAGTTGCTTTTGATTTTGTGCTTTTTGTGTTGCTAATTGTAGCTTGCGGTTTTTCGTTTGTAATATATTTTATTTTTGCTTCGCCAGGTGTAGCATTTTGGCTTATTAGTTTGGCGGTGTAAAAATAGCTATCTCCACTAATATTGATAAAATACACACCTTGTTTTAAGCCAGCTAACTGGTACTTTTGAGCACCTTGCAACAACTTATCTTCGGTTTGCAATACTGTTTTGCCGGCAATATCATAAATGTTTATTGTTGCATTGGCTGATTGTTTAGCATAAAACGATATTTCGGCTTGCCCTTGCATTGGGTTTGGGAACACTTGTAGGTTTTCATTATTTAGGCTTGTTTCGTTAATGCCATTACCAAGCACCAAATGTAGTACATCGCCTGAGTGCCAACTTACTGTAGCCGGGTGTGTAAGGTTTTCTACTTTTACACTATCCACAGTAGTGGCTGCGCCTGTAGCTGCAAAGTTTATGATATAGGTTTGTGAATAAATATTAGCGGTTGCAAATATTGATAATAATAAGATTGTAAGGTTTTTCATAGGAAATTGATTATAAAATTCGGTGTAAAGATATAAAAATATTTTAAATATTTATTGTATATATTTTGTTAGTTAGCAGATGTCTCCAAGCCGTCAGTTCACTATTAACGACAACCGTAAAAATGGCGTTTAATTTTATTTGATATTAGTCATTAAATCATTTATTAATTCTTCCACCATTATTGGTTTGGCTATTATCTTTTTGTCTTTATCTAATAATAACATGGTTGGCGTAGCGTAAACACTGTATTTTTTTACCACTTCCGATTGCCAACCTTTGAGCTCTGAAAAATTTATAAAATTTTCAAGATTATTTGCGGTAATAAATTTTTGCCACAGCCCTTTGTCTGTATCTAATGATACTGCTACAGTTATTATTTTTTTAGAAGATTTTTGATTAAAATCATCTATCGTTTTTTTTATCTTTGGGATTACTTGTGCACAATGTGGGCACCACGTTGCCCAAAATAAAACTAAAGTATAATCGCTTTGTAAGCTGTTCAATTGCACATTATTGTTTAGTGTAAAATCTAGGGCAGGGCTGCCTATGGCTATATTCCGCAATTTACCAGCTTTTTCTCTTGCCCAATCAAAATGTTTATTATCTGTATTACAATCTCCTTCTTTGGCTTTTAAATTCTGGTCGCATAAATACAAAAAAGCTGTTTCCTTATGTTCTTTATTGAATTTTTTAAGAAGATATTGCAAACAGAAATCAAAACATTCTCCTTTATCATCTCCAATAGGTCGCATTTTTCCATCGGCTGTTTTATAAACTTTTGTTTGTTCCACAAACTGCTGTGCAGCTTTGGCATATAGCATTTCGTCATTAATTGGCTGCCCGTAATCATCTTTTTTATTGGTTTTCATTCCTATAAAAATCTCTATTTTCTCGGGCAATATATTTGTATTTAAATAAAAACGTTCTGAGGGCATAAAATAATCAAAATAATGTGCAGCAATTATACTATCTCGCCATTGGTCGATTTGTTTCCAATCGGGGTTTAATGGCTGATAATAGGCATTAATAAATTTAGCGGATAAACTATTTTGGTATTTTTTATTCACTTTTTTTAATAATTGTTCCATTGCTTTGTATCGCTGAACATATTCAGCTTCTATTTGCTTATGAAAGGGATCATTAAGTGGATACTGACGCATTATTTCTTTTAGTATATAATTAGCAATAGTAACAAATTTTTGTTGTTTTTGGAACTCATAAAACAGCTTATTTTCTTCCGACTTTAAAACTTCCAAGCTATCGGTTCCCCAATTATCAAACGGACTGGGCAGATATACTGTTTTAATTTCTATATCTTTTCCATCATTTAAAATGTAAAAACCCTGATTGTTGGGCATTACAAACTTGTATAAAGCAATGTTTTTTAATGAAGCAACTATAAACTTTCCATTATCGTCAGTTTTTACGGAGTCTATAAAAATTAAGCTATCGGTATAGCATTGATAATAATTTAACGATTGAAAAGGATAGTTTCTTATGGTTCCTTTTAGTGAAACTTGCGATAGAATTGCATTATTAAAACACAGAAATAATGCAACGGTTAAAATTATTTTACGTCTCATATATTTATTTTATTCTTTTCAAATTGCAAATTTAATATTTTATTTCATTTTCTTTTTCCTATCGTTATCTATTTGCTGTACATTGTTAGCTGATGACATAGAGTCATCAGCTAACAAAAAATAACCGTTAAAGTGTGAGGGCGGCTCTAAGTCGCCCTCACACTTTAAATTTTATATTAACAAATATTTCAAATTAATCTTTAATACAACGAACACTAAAGCCAAAAGACTTGGTGTAGTTGCTACTACTGTAGCTGCTTATGCTCAAGTACAGGCTGCTTGCGTTAGCTGCACCGTCCTGCGTACTACTCCAATAGATACCGTTGGTGCCTCTGTTGCTAAGCGTGCCATCAATGGAGTTCATTTTGCCTGAAGCATGGATTTTCAACACCGAATTATAAGTATTGTTAAAGTAAAACCAAGACGACATAACACTATTCCACTCTGTTGAAGTTGGAATACGCCAGCCTATTCCTAACTCAATATTACAAGGGTCTTTGGCGGTTTCCCAAGTTGCATTCATATTATCGTTGGTAGCATCCCAAGTAGTATTTGGTATGCGTATAATACCATCGTGT
>CAYTJB010000300.1:2758-3263 GCA_964437995.1 uncultured Bacteroides sp.
AAAGTAGAAAGTACGGTACCATAAGTAACAGTTTTAGTAACTGGAGCTACTGAGCCTATTGTATGGTTTATTACTAATGGTTGTCCACAAGAAAATGCTACAAAAGCAAAAGTTATAGTTTTACTAGCGGCTGGCACATCAGCTACAATTGCAATTAAACTACCTGCATATCCAGTAAAGCGTAAGTTATCGCCAACTGTGTATTGCATAGTAATGGTTGCTTTTGTTTTTGTGATATTTGTGTTGCAAATTGTGGCTTGTGCTTTATCGTTTGCAATATATTTTATTTTGGCTTCGCTTGTGGTAGTGTTTTGGCTTATTAGTTTGGCTTTGTATGAATAGCCCTCACAATTAATATTTATAAAATAGATGCCCTGTTTTAAGCCTGTTAACTGGCACTTTTGCATGCCTTGCAATAGTTTGTCTTCGGTTTGCAATACTGTTTTACCTGCAATATCATAAATACAAAGTGTTGCATTGCCTGCCTGCTTAGAAAAAAACGATA
>CAYTJB010000301.1:0-3263 GCA_964437995.1 uncultured Bacteroides sp.
AAACAAAATGAAAAAAACATTTCACTATGTGGTATTCTTATCACTAATTTTTAGCATGTTCTTAATTTCATGCGGACCCAGTAAAAAGCTTTTAGTTTCTGAGGCGAAAGTTGCTAAATTGCAAAATGACAGTACCAAAACGCATAATCAGTTGAATGATTGTAATTCACAGTTAAACAGTTTAAATGATGAAAAAACATCGCTGCAAAACAAAAATGTTTCTGCTCAAAATGATTTAAAGGCATTGGCTTCCGAATCTAAATTAACCATTGCCGAACAGGCAAAAAGGTTGAAAAATTTCCAGGATATTATTCAAGCACAAAAAAATGTAATGGATAAACTTAAGAATTCAATAAGTGATGCCCTTTTGAATTATAAAACTGATGAATTGTCGGTTTATATCAAAGATGGAAATGTTTATGTTTCACTTCAGGAAAAATTGCTTTTTAAATCAGGCAGTGATGTTGTTGACCCAAAAGGAAAAGAAGCACTTAAATCGCTTGCTAAAGTGCTAAATAGCACTAAAGATATTACGGTAATGATTGAAGGACATACAGATAATGTACCGATTAAAACAAATCTTTTTAAAGATAATTGGGATTTAAGTACAGCAAGAGCCACATCCATTGTACGTATTTTAACAAAAGACAATGGTTTTGATACTGAACGTATCACTGCATCAGGTAGAGGGAAATTTCATCCCGTAAATACCAATGAATCTGTGGAAGGACGTGCAAGTAATCGTAGAACTGAAGTTATTTTATCACCCGATTTAAAAGAAATTTATAAACTTTTGTATCAATAAATTTGAGAAATTATTTTTTTGACAGAAATCAGAAGACCGAAGACCAAACTAAAACTTTGTCTTCGGTCTTCTGATTAAATGTGTGAATAATGTAATTTTTATCTTGAATTGTGTAATATATTTAACAAGCATTTGAAGTAATTTTATTCAAATATTTAAAACTAAAAGTCATGAAATATTTACTTTATATCATTGCAGGATTACTAATTGTAATTTGGGTAAATATTTTTAAACCCAATGAAATTGTACATCTTTTGCTTTTACTTGCTATAGCTATTATACTTTTTACAATTATTTTTGAAAAGAAATTGTTGAGAAAAAGATGATTTGTTAAAGATTATTGATGTAAGAATATATTTACTTTTAATAAATTAATAAAATGTATTTAATTTTAAAAAAGAAAAACTGGAATGAGCTTAAAACTAAGCTTAGAAAAAAATACCCTCAATTAACAGAAGCTGATTTACAGCATAAAGAGGGTAAAGAGGAAAGTATGTTGCGAATGGTGGAATATAAACTTCAAAAAACTAAGAAAGAAATGCGAGAAATAATTTCTGGAATTGATTATTTAACATCTGAAATATAATTACTTAAATATTGTAATCTCATTTATAAATAAAAACAACTGAAAATATGAAATAGCCATAAGAATAATCCCGAAATTTCGGGACAAACCGAGAATGTTATTATGGCGTATTCTATGTGACCAATAAATAAATTAAAATATAAACAAATGAAAACAACCAAAATGAAAAAAGTATTGATTGCATTGGATTATGATCCAACTGCACAAAAAGTAGCAGAAACAGGATACTCTTTAGCTAAAGCAATGGGGGCTGAAATAATTTTGTTGCATGTAATATCAGATCCGATGTATTATACTTTCACAGGACATGTTACAGTAATGGGATTTGCGGGTGTAAAAAATACAGGCAAATACAAAACAAAAAGTACAGATGACGCAAATAAAACAGCTCAACATTTTTTGGATAGTTCAAAAAAACACCTTGGTGATGATGCTATACAAACACTTGTAAAAGAAGGTGATTTTGCAAAAACAATATTAAAAACGGCAAATACCATACATGCAGATTTGATTGTAATGGGATCTCACAGCAAGAAATGGTTAGAAAATATAGTGATGGGTAGTGTTACACACGAAGTTTTAAATAGTACATCTTTACCAGTATTTATTATTCCAACTAAAAAACATGTTTAATTAATAGAATTACAATACATTATGTTAAAAAAACAAAATTATGAAAACGAAAATAATGGAAAAAGTATTAATTGCATTGGATTATAATCCAACAGCAAAAAAAGTAGCAGAAATGGGTTATGCCTTAGGAAAATCTATGGGTGCTGAGGTAACTTTACTTCATGTAATTTCAGATCCGGTGTATTATTCAACAACTGAATACTCTCCAATAACAGGTTTTACAGGTTCAACAGATATGATATCTTTTCAAATGCTGGTTAATGGAGAAGATGGATTAAAAAAAGCATCACAATTTTTTCTGGATAAAACCAAAGACCACTTGGGAGATAAATCTATCAAAACATTGATAATGGAAGGTGATTTTGCTGATATAATTTTTAAAACTGCTAAAAAGTTGCATATTGATGTTATTGTAATGGGTTCTCATAGTCAGAAGTGGTTGGAAAATATATTAATGGGAAGTGTTACCGAAGATGTTTTACGTCATACCAATATTCCGCTGTTTATTGTACCTACTAAAAAATAATAAAAAATTATTATACCTCTATATACTACAGACCTGTTAAGATTAAACCCTTAACAGGTCTGTCCATTAAGGCATATAAGGAATTTAAATGCAACAACATAAATTTTATATTCTGTGTTAAATATTCAGGGAAATATGTTATTCGAAATTCTATATCTATTACAAAATAGAAGAATGATACAAATTTTAAATGTAATTGTGTAATACAAAACATGATTAAGAAACCTAACTTTGTATTCTTGTAGAAATTTATCTGCATCTAAAAAACATAAATTATGTATAACGGGAATAATTATTGGGGAATGGATGTTATTTGGTGGATAGTATGGATAGGCTTACTTTTATGGATATTTGCATTACCATACAGAATACCGGGACAAAGAGGAATAAAAGATTCTCCGTTTGATATTTTGCAAAAACGATTGGCTTCGGGTGAAATCTCAAGCGAAGAGTATCAGGAAAAGAAAAAAATCCTTCAAGAAGACACGGCATGTAAATGCTAATGTATTTTGTTCTTTAATTAAATAATCATTCCTGACATTCAATTGTATAAAAACTTTTGAATATCAGGAATGATTTTTGCTTAAACACTTTTTGGAAAAACTATATAGTGCTCGCAAGAAAACTATGAAATTTACTCATTTGGTTGCACAGGTTGTTTTGTCATTCCGAATCCCGAAGCTTCGGGAAGGAATCTCAATTAATAATATGTT
>CAYTJB010000302.1:0-1211 GCA_964437995.1 uncultured Bacteroides sp.
GAAATAGCAAAATTAATTTCAAATAAAATACAAATTATAAAGGAGGCTTAGTATATTGCTATTTTTTACAACAAACGCCTTGCCTTCAATTGATTTAGCAATACCTGTTATGCTATCTTTATTGCAGCGATTGATAACTTTTACGTAAGCCTTATCAGTAATCAAGTATTCTGCAGAAGTATTGGTACATCCTTTTTGGAAAGCATTAGGGTAAGAAGCAATTTCATACCATTTCCCTGAATACTTCTTAATATCAACGGAAGCTACCGTTTCCATTTTCTGATAATTTTTACATCCAAACATAACTGCTATTATTAATATGATTTTATAAATTCTCATTTGTTTAATGTTTACGAGAATAACAATTAATCGAAAAGAACGTTCATTTTCACTGAAATTTTAACTAATTTTATCCCGAAATTCTATCAATATGACCAACCAAAAGAAACTATACTTATTAGATGCAATGGCTTTAATTTACAGGGCTTTTTATGCAATGAATAAAAATCCTCGCATCACCTCCAAAGGGCTAAACACATCGGCAATATTAGGTTTTGCAAATTCTTTGTACGATTTAATTAAAAATGAAAAACCAACCCATATTGGTGTGTGTTTTGATACTCATGCACCTACGGTTCGCCATATTGATTTTCATGCATACAAAGCCAACAGGCAAGAAACACCCGAAGATTTATTAAAGTCAATTCCATACATTATGCAATTGATTGAAGCTTTTGGAATTCCGATTTTATTTTCGGAAGGTTATGAAGCTGATGATGTTATTGGAACACTTGCTAAAAAAGCCGAAGCCAATGGTTACACAACTTATATGGTAACTCCTGATAAGGATTTTGGGCAATTGGTAAGCGAAAAAACTTTGATTTACAAACCCGGCAGAATGGGCGAAAAAGCCGAAATAATGGGTATTGCAGAAGTTTGTAACAAATTTGGCATCAAAAGAACTTCTCAAGTAATTGATATGCTGGGGCTTTGGGGTGATGCTTCGGACAATATACCAGGAATACCAGGTGTTGGAGAAGTTACAGCACGCAAATTATTAGAAGAATTTGATAATATTGATAATTTAATTGTCAATGCCGATAAAATAAGCAATCCAAAACTCAAAGAAAAAGTTATCACTTATGCCGACCAAGCTATTGTTTCGCGAAATTTAGCAACTATTATTTTGGATGTTCCTATTGATTTTCACG
>CAYTJB010000302.1:1221-3241 GCA_964437995.1 uncultured Bacteroides sp.
GTTCAGTAGTCGCAAGGAAGCGGCTAGAAAATTTAAAACTTGAAAAGCCTGATAAAGAGAAACTTAAAAAGCTATTAGATGAACTCGAATTCAAGGCTTTTGCAAAAAGAGTTTTTACTGATTTATCTTTAACAGATTTACCTCGTCAATCAAATACATCAGCTCCTGACCTTTTTTCTATGTTAGATGAAAATCAAAATGTAGAAATGCAAGAAGTTGAAATTCAAGAGATAGAAATAAAAAACACCATTAAAAATACACCTCATCAATATTTTTTGGTTGACACAGCATCGAAACAAAAAGAATTAATAGAAAAACTATTACAGCAAAAAAGTATTTGTTTTGATACCGAAACTACAGGTCTCGACCCGAATAGCAGTGAATTGGTAGGCATTTCGTTTAGCTTTAAGGCTGGTGAAGCTTATTACATCCCACTTTCGGATGCTTATAGTGAAGCTTTGGAAACGATAAGCCTTTTTAAAGCTGTTTTTGAAAACGAAGCCATTGAAAAAATTGGGCAAAATATAAAATTTGATATTGCCATCCTTAAATGGTATGATGTTGAAGTAAAAGGAAAAATATTTGACACTATGATTGCTCATTATTTGTTGCAACCCGATATGCGACATAATATGGATTTTTTGGCTGAAACTTACTTGAATTATACACCAGTTTCTATTGAAACATTAATAGGTAAAAAAGGTAAAAACCAATCAAATATGCGAGATGTTGATATTGAAATTGTAAAAGAATATGCCGCCGAAGATGCTGATATTACTTTTCAACTCAAGCAAATATTTGAACCCATGCTTACTAAATTTAATGTTTCCTCATTATTTAATGATGTAGAAATTCCTTTAATTCCTGTATTGGCTGCTATGGAAGCCGAAGGTGTAAAGGTAGATATTAATGTGTTGAATAATTATTCATCGGAACTTTTAACTGAAATTCAACAAACTGAGAAAGAAATTTTTGAATTGGCTGGTACATCATTTAACATCTCATCGCCCAAACAATTGGGTGAAATATTATTTGAACGCTTGAAAATTATTGATAATCCAAAACATACCAAAACCAAACAATATTCTACTGGCGAAGATGTGTTGCAAAAATTATTGAACAAACATCCTATTATTCAAAAAATATTAGATTATCGTTCGTTAGCAAAATTAAAATCAACTTACGTGGATAGCTTGCCCACTATGTTCAATCCACGAACAGGAAGAATACATACATCATACAATCAAGCAGTTGCTGCAACAGGCAGACTAAGCTCCAACAACCCCAATTTACAAAACATACCTATTAGAACCGAGAAAGGTAGGGAAATTCGCAAAGCATTTGTGCCTCGTAACGAAGACTATGTGATGCTTTCAGCAGATTATTCGCAAATAGAATTGCGTATTATAGCCAGTTTGAGTGGCGATGAGAATATGATTCATGCGTTTAACAATAATCACGACATACATACTGCCACAGCAGCCAATGTTTATGGCGTAAAATTAGAGGACGTTACAACTGATATGAGGCGAAATGCCAAAACGGTAAACTTTGGAATAATTTACGGTATTTCTGCCTTTGGCTTATCCGAAAGATTAAGTATTCCCCGAAAAGAAGCGGCTCAAATTATTGAGCAGTATTTTCAAAAATTCCCGAAAGTAAAAGAATACATGGATAAAAGTATTGTCAATGCTAAGCAAAATGGTTTTGTTGAAACCATTTTAGGAAGAAGAAGATACATTAGAGATATTAATTCCAGTAATTTTTCACTCAGAGGTTTTGCCGAACGGAATGCCATCAATGCACCCATTCAAGGTTCTTCGGCAGATATGATAAAAGTTGCCATGATTCGCATTTACAAAGCCCTTACCGAACAAGGCTTACAAAGTAAGATGATAATGCAAGTACACGATGAATTGGTTTTTGATGTTCACAAAACCGAAGTTGATATTGTAAAACCCATTATTTACAAAGAAATGCAAAACGCTATGTTATTGAAAGTGCCTGTTGAAATTGAAAT
>CAYTJB010000303.1:0-3228 GCA_964437995.1 uncultured Bacteroides sp.
AAGCACTGTGAGCGGCAAGGGTGTCAGGAACTGTGAACAAAATGAAGTCAAATTGTCCCAGGTGAAATATCACCTGAGATTTTTTTTGATAAAGCTAATGCAATGTCTTATAAACAAAGGCGTGCACCTAAATATTACATGATATGTAGGAAGTATTTCTCATATGAGAAAATGGAAAGACCTGTTATGTTTAAAAAAAATAGACCAGGAGGTCACAATGGCTAGAAAGAAGAGAGTATGGTATCCAGGAGCTGAATATCACGTAATGAATCGAGGAAACCGAAGAGGTGACATTTTTAGAACTAAGCAAGACTATGAAGTTTATTTGATGCTATTAGCAAAAGCAAAGGTGCATTATCCATTTTATTTATTAGGCTATTGTCTGATGACCAATCATGTACATCTGCATATTAGGACAATAGAGGTTGAACTGTTTCGGATAATTCAATATGTCCACTTTAATTATTCAAGATATTTCAATGAGACGTATAACCTAATTGGCCACTTGTTTCAAGGTCGTTATTTTGCTCAGCTCATTGAAGATGACGAATATGTTTTGGTCACAAGTCGATATATTCAGCTTAATCCTGTTAAAGCAAAAATGGTAAGCCAACCTTCCGATTATAAATGGAGTAGCTATCATGAATTGATAACAAATGAACAAAATGGGTACATAAAAATGGATAGAGATGTCATACTGAATTATTTTTATGGGGATAGAGAAAAGCAATATCAGCGATTTGTTGAAGAGCATCAGTATAATGATAAAGATATGACAATTGCGCAGCAGATGGAAGATGAGGAAATAATATGTCAATTATAATGCATAATTATGTTCTTCAAGGTGTCGATGCACGACCTATAGATATTGAAATTCATTCAACGTTTGGTAAACCCATGATTTCCATGATTGGCTTAGCAGATCAAGCTATAAAAGAAGCAGGAGAGCGAATTCGTGCGGCAATTATTCAAAGTGGACATGATATACCAAAGGGTAAGATTGTATTCAACTTTGCTCCAGCGGACATTAAGAAGAGAGGTACACACCTTGATTTACCCATAAGCTCTTGGGACTAAAGTCCCGAGAGCGTGCCTGTCAGTGCGGCCGAGCAAGGTCGTTTTATATAGTGGGTGCGAATCCCATCGGGTAAGGTTGACCAACCGCCTGTAGTTAGCCTTGGAGCTTGTTGGGTAACTAATAAGTTTAAGCGTAGGCAAACGAGATAGTAGGCCGAAAGCTGAAAAGCTGAAGTGATAGAGCCACGTAATACCAAATAGGAAGGCAGATGCCGTTGACAGAGCAGAATGCAATACTATGTCCGACGCAATGGTAAGAAGGACATAGCTTCCTCGGGGTCGTAGAGCTCGGCATGCTATACAATGCTATAAAACGGTAACTCGGGAGACCCTAATTGCTCTTCGGACAACAGTCTGAAGTACGTGTAACAAGCGATAATAAAGTGAGGAAACGGATGGCGTTAGGGAGTCGGATTATGGTGTAGTACCTATGATACAGGGTAATGCCTGAGGAGGAAAGACCATAACATTTTATAGCCCTTGAAAAGGAAACATTACCTACACATGGAGGTAGAAACTAATGGAAACGGAACTAACAAGGATAGCACAGATAGCAAAAGAAAGACCTGATGCTAGAATTACATCACTCGCAAGGTTTATTAACAAAGAGAGCTTGATTGAGAGTCATCGCAAGATGAGTGGGAAAAAGGCTGCTGGAATCGACAAAGTGACGAAGGAAGAATATGACAGTAATGTTGAAGAGAATATTGATTCGTTATTGGACAGAATGAAGAAGCAAGCATATATACCACAATCAGTCAAAAGGGTATTCATACCTAAGACAGGAACCAACAAAATGCGTCCACTTGGAATACTTGCGTACGAAGATAAGCTAGTACAAGATGTTCTTGGTGGAATACTTAACGCGGTATTTGAAGGAGACTTTCTTGATTGTTCCTTTGGATTTAGACCAAATAGAGGGTGTCATGATGCACTAAAAGTAGTGAATAAAATCATCAATGAGCGGAAAATCAGTTATGTAGTCGATGCAGATATCAAAAACTTCTTCGGAAATATGGACCATGAATGGATTATGAAATTCTTGAACCATAGAATTGCTGATGTAAACCTAGAAAGAATCATTAAAAGATTCTTAAAGTCTGGTATAGTCGAAAACGGAGAGCATATTGACACTTTAGTCGGATCTCATCAAGGTGGACAAATTTCGCCAATTCTTGGGAATATATACTTACACTACGTACTAGACCTATGGTTTGAAAAGGTCGTCAGGAAAAAGTGTAAAGGTGACGCCTATATGGTACGGTATGCCGACGATTCAGTGTTTTGCTTTCAATTCGAACACGAAGCTAAGGCGTTCTATGAGCAATTAAGGGAAAGACTTGCAAAGTTTAACCTCGAGATAGCCGAAGATAAGACCAAGATAATAAAATTTGGGAGATTTGCATCAGAGGACTGTGAAGCGGATGGAATGACAAAACCGGACACATTTGATTTTCTTGGATTCACCCACTACTGTGGTAAAAGTGCAAAAGGGTATTTTCGAGTTAAGAGGAAAACAAGTAGGAAGAAGTTCATTGCAAGCACGAAGAAATTTAAAGAGTGGCTTAGAGAGAACCTAACTACCCCAGCCCCAGAAGTTATGAGGAAGCTTAATATCAAACTCAATGGATACTATAGATATTATGGAATCACAGATAATATACACAGTATGTCACTATTTGCAGACGAGGTTAGAAATCGACTGTTTAAGATGCTGAATAGAAGAAGTCAGAAAGGAAGCATGAATTGGGACAAATATGCGTTGTTTCTAAAGAAATATCCATTAGCTAGACCGAAAATATATGTAAATATCTACGAACTTAGGAAAGAATTAAGCTATACAGTGTGAATTATAAAATGAGGAGCCGTGTGCGTTAGTTGCGCCAGCACGGTTCTAGGAGGATTTAAGCTCGTGAGAGCTTATTTTACTCGACCTAATAGACAGGGACTAAAGTCCTGAGAGCGTGCCTGTCGCCAATAAGTCAGCTTTCAGGAGCAGATTTC
Source organism: uncultured Bacteroides sp. (assembly GCA_964437995.1). GTDB lineage: Bacteria > Bacteroidota > Bacteroidia > Bacteroidales > JACABE01 > JACABE01. Next base: position 3,082 of record CAYTJB010000303.1, read on the forward strand.
AATGACTTTTTTGATTGATAATTATATAAAGAAGAATATAATATTAAGTATAAGTAGAACATTGGAAGGTGGTGTCTGAGAATGCCAGAACTTAGTCGATTCGAAGGAATGATAATTAAGATGTTATTCAATGATGTTGTGCAGTAT
>CAYTJB010000304.1:0-1047 GCA_964437995.1 uncultured Bacteroides sp.
ATATAAAACATAAATTATAATAAATTTTACAATTGTATTTATTTTGAAAAAAATAAAAGTAATCTGTATAATTGAAGCTGCAAACTTCAAAACAAAAAAGTGCGAAGTTCGGAAACTTTGCACAACGATATAAAGCCGAAATTTACAGTGGTGTGAGAGGCTCTCCCTGCCAGCTAATTACTTGTGGGGCGGTACTCGATTAGTGGCTGGCATTCTATATCTGATGTCCGTTGGTTTGCATAATTGTCAATTCGTTTATTACGTGCATTTATGAAGTCCGTTACTTTTTTCTTATATACTACATATTCGTCAACATCTGTAAATGTCGGCTTTGTTTTGAAGTCGTCAAATGGTAAGTAAAACCGAATGTTTTCATTCTCGTCAACAAGGTCTTTTAGCAAAAAGAAGTCAATGTAATTTTTAAAGTTCACAAACAAGTCAAAGAAGTTTTTATATCTTAAAAATGTGTCAAAAAGTGGGCTTTGTTGTCCTGCGTAAAAAAGTCTGATACATTCCAAAGTCAGGTCAAACCTGTCGTCAATTAAACTGTTTACTCCACGAGCTTGATTGATAGTAAACTTGTTGTCTATTTTGTTTTTCGGGAATAGTGTGTAAGCACCAATTGTCGAGCCAATGTCAAAAAGTTCATTTACATCGTTTGGAATTTGTTTTATCAACCATTGTTTTCTCGTCTGGTTTCTGTATGAGTGAGTTATAGCATCACTTCCCAAATTGAATTCTCCAAGTTCCGATTTGTGATATAAATACGCACCACTTTTTTTGTTGTCCAATTCAAAAGCTTGTCCATTTGGCAGTTGTTTACTCCATAAAATTTTATGATATGAGCGAAGTGTCGGACTTGTGCTATCCGGGTCGCCACCATTTGCGTCTGTGTAAACGTTAAAAGTTGTATCTATTTTCATTTTTAGTCGCACTAAACCTAAATTATTAGGTATTTTTTATACTTTCTAAAATTCTTTTATTCCTGTAATTTGTCAATTCAGTTGTGTGTTTTTTAAACACTATATATTCATTTAATGTTTTTGG
>CAYTJB010000304.1:1089-3208 GCA_964437995.1 uncultured Bacteroides sp.
AATGGCGAGTATTCAAAATTATTAAAAGGTATTGAAAATTTTACTTGCTCATTTTCGTCAATAAAATCTTGTAGTAGGAAAAAATCAATATAACCTCTAAAATTATCAAATAAGGCAAAGAAATCTGAATATCTTTTAAACACAATATAAAGAGGACTATCCTCATCTAAATAATATCGTCTTATACACTCTATTGTTAAGTCAAGTCTATCAGCAATTAATCTATTAAATCCTCTTGCACCATTAATTGTCATTTTATTGTTAATTCTAATACTTGGCCAAATTATAGTTCCACCAAGTGTATTTAGTGTCAGTTTTTCAAAATTTTTGATTTCTAATTCTGGTATCTGTGAGGCAATAAATTCAGTTCTATGGCATTTGCGTATAAACCCATAAAAAGCCATATCGCTTGATAAGTAATATTCGCCTATTTCAAATTTGTTGTAAAGCCTATTTTGACTTATTTTGGTTAAGGTAAATGCTTTTCCATTCGGTAAAAGTTTGCTCCAAATAATTCGATGATATTCTTGAAGTGTAGGACTCCATCTATCAGGGTCTCTACCATTAGATTCTTGTCTAAAATCAAAATTTGTATCAATTATATACATTTTTATTTAGCTTTTGTTTTATACGGTAGCGTCATTATATGCTTACCACTAAATCGTTTATAACCTTACCAAAGGTAAGGTTAGCCACCCAAATTTAGCTTGCTTGCCCAACCTTTTGGTTATTATTATTTCTACAAATATATTAATATTTTTTCAGCAATTACAGTTTTATATATTTTTTTTACAAATAATCAAAAGGCGATTTTGTGTTTTATAAGTATGTTTTTTCTTTATAAAACATAAACATTAAAAACCAAATAGTGCAAAGTTCCAGAAACTTCGCATAACGATAATTTTTTTAAAATAATATCAAAAAAAAAACTGCCATAAAAATATTCTATGGCAGTAACTCAATTTGCAAGCTGAGTTTGAAGTGCTTTTTTTATAGAACACAGATACCGCAGAAAAAACTGATTTTCACAGAAAGTAATAGTCGGGGCGCGACTCCAAGTCGCACTCCAACTATTTTATTTACCGTTTACCGTGTACCATGCACCGGTTACCAGTTAACATTATTTTATAACTTTAAGAGCATTTTCTGTTGAAATTAGCAAAGGATTAATTGAAAGATTTTCGCCAACAGCTTTTTTCATCCAAACTTGAGGTGCTAATCTGCCTTGAGAGAATATTCTTAAAGATTCTGTGCCAATATTTTTTCCTTCAAAATAGTTTTCTAATTGGAATTGAATTAAATGACCGATAGGATAAGCTGATAGGTACAATGGTGCATCAATCATGTGCGAATAAATTCCTAAAATTGGTTGGTCTTTAATTCCAAAAACTGGAGCGTAATATTTATTCCATACTTCGATAGAAATTCTATTTACAGTTTCGTTAAGTTGCTTAGCAGTACAATTTGGGTTTTCGTACATCCATTTCCAAACGTTCATATCAACCAACGAAACTCCCATAATTTCGTAACAACCCCAAAAAATATCGAGAGTTAATAACTCTTTTTTGTTAGGTGTATTATCAGGAATTCCTAATAATTCTAAATCGCGAGTTTGAAACATAAATGCCAATGCTTCGGTAAATGAAGTATTTGGAACTCCGCGTAAGAAATAATTATCAACATCGTGCAACGAAACTGTTTGTTCAACATTATGTCCAAATTCGTGAACAGCAATATTATATCCTTTATAATCCATACCATTAACACCAATTCTTGTTCTCAAACGAGCTAAATCGCTTTTCATCATCGATTCTAAAGCATGACCGGCACCACGAGAAGCATCAACAGCAATTTTTGAACAAATAAACTTTGCTCTTTCTTCTGAAAAACCAAGTTTAGAAAGAATAATAGGCAAATCATTTACAAAAGCTTCTTTATTTGGATACTTTTCTCTCACTTTTGAGTCTAAAACTTCGTTTGAAATTGAGCTTCTTGATTTAAAACCATCGTACCAAATATCAAAAGCTTCTAATTTACGACCTAAGCGTTTTTCAATAAGTTTAGCAACTTTTTTAACTTGTGGCGATGAGATAAAATCAACAAACATTTTTTCAACATC
>CAYTJB010000305.1:0-675 GCA_964437995.1 uncultured Bacteroides sp.
TGTCGTGCGGACAAACCACAGACACTGGGACAAATAAGGAAGTAACCTTGACAGAAGCAATAATTGATAAAAACAATATACCTGTCGACATTGCATTAACATTCATAAACTCGTATGTTGACAACTGCAATAAAATGAAAGAGTCAATTGGCATTGTTGAGTGGGTTAATTCAAACCATTTGACAACTAATTGTTTTAAGACAGAGTTAAAAACAATGATTGAAGAAGCGTATAAAATAGAACCTGAAATGGGGATAGACGCTGACCCAATATTTGACGCTCAAGACTACCCCGACAAAGGGTTTGAGTTAGAATCATTTGACAGCAAAACAAATTTTATAGTGGTTAGGGGGAAAAATTGGGCGGATTTTAAATTGACCATTAAAATGGTTTTAGAAAACAATAAATGGCTTGTTGACGGTTGCGGAATAATAAATATCCCAAATGATAAAAGAATTGCAAGATAGAAAAACAGCACACAACAGCACCTTGCTATTCTAATTCATTATTGTTTTTATACTTTAGCATACCTGCAAAAAAGCTGTTTCAGAAGGTTCGGAGAAAATTCCTGTATTTTATTTAATAAGTTAAAAGAAAAAATAAAAAAGAAATTAAGAGCTTTGGATACATTTAATATACTCATTCTTTCGACTTTGGTCTTCTGACTTCATGCTT
>CAYTJB010000305.1:685-3159 GCA_964437995.1 uncultured Bacteroides sp.
GTTTCATTATTTGGAAGTTTTATTGTGTTAAGATTATTTTCAAAAAACATACCTCTATTTTCAAAAAAAATATGTAGGTTTGTACACTTATTTTTACAAAAACAAACAACAATAATATATATTTATGAATCTTCAGGAAATCAGGGCTAATCGCAAGATTATAGCCTCATACAAGTATCAGTTAGTCCCCATAGAAAAGGGATACAACAACAGAACGTTGTACGTAAATGTTGGCGAAAATATTATTAAAGAAAAACCAGTTAGCCAAGAAATGAAAGATAAATTCATTGGTGGCAAAGGATTTGGTTTAAAACTACTGTGGGATGCTACTCGCCCCAACACAAAATGGAACGATACAGAAAATGAAATCGTTATTGCCGGCGGACCTATTTGCGGTATTACACAGTATTCGGGTACAGGGAAATCTATTGTAGTGGGTATATCTCCTCAAACCGATTCTATTATGGATAGCAATGTAGGTGGTTTTTTTGGGCCTTATTCTAAATTTTCGGGTTTTGATGCTGTTGAATTGCAAGGTATAGCTAAGAAAAACGTAATTGTTTACATCAATGGCATTGATGGCGAAGTGGAAATATTTGAAGCACCCGAAGGCTTATCTTATGATAGTCATTTATTGGGCGAAGAATTGCACGAAATGTTTGCCGATACCGAAAAAGATAAATACAATGTAGCCGTTGTATCAAGCGGAAAAGCTGCCGAAAATTCTTTAATAGGCATGCTGAATTTTACTTTCTACGATATGAAACGTAAAGTAGTTCGCTTAAAACAAGCCGGACGTGGAGGTTTGGGAACTATCTTCCGTCAGAAAAACGTATTGGCTTTAGTAGCTAAAATACCCGGTGTAAAAGGAAACCTTAACAATGTGGTTAACTTGGAAGCCATTATGGAACGTGGCCGCAAATTCAACAAAGAAATGCGTGAATTAGATGATTCGCAATGCGAAATGCGTTCAAAAGGCACCGCTCACTTAGTTGAAGTTATGGATGCTTATGATTTGTTACCTACTCATAATTTTAAATTTGGCAAACACCCAGATGCTTATAAAATTAATTCAGAAGTATGGAAAAGCTATTTTACACAAGGTGTGCCTGATGGTTGCTGGATTGGTTGCAATATGGCATGTGCCAAAGGTGTTGATAATTACGAATTAAGATCAGGTCCTTACAAAGGACAAAAAGTGATTGTTGACGGACCCGAGTACGAAAATGTAGGTGGTTTGGGTTCTAACTGTGGCATATTTAATCCTGATTACATTATAGAATCTAATTTCTATTGCGATACCTACGGAATTTGTACCATTACTTGGGGTACTTTGATGGCTTTCATTATGGAATGCTGGGAAAGAGGCATTTTAAATGCTGAACGTACCGGCGGTTTAAAATTTAACTGGGGCAATGCCGATGACGCTATGGAATGCTTACATCAATTGGCTCGTGGCGAAGGTTTTGGTAAAATAGCTGGTATGGGAATCCGTAAAATGAAACATTATTTTGCAGATCAAGGCTGGTCAGATTATCAAACCATGCAGGATTTTGGTATGGAAAATAAGGGCTTGGAATATTCACAATACGTTTCTAAAGAATCGTTGGCACAACAAGGCGGCTACGCCATGACCAACAAAGGGCCTCAACACGACGAAGCATGGTTAATTTTTATGGATATGGTTAACAACCAGATACCTACATTTGAGAAAAAAGCAGAAGCATTGCATTATTTCCCAATGTTCCGTACATGGTTTGGATTAATGGGATTGTGCAAACTTCCATGGAACGATGTAGAACCTGAAAACAATAAAGAAACTGACGAACCTGCAAAAGTTCCTGAACATGTGGATAATTACGTAACTATATATAATGCTGTTACGGGTAATAATATTGATAAACACGATATAATTCGTCAATCGGAAAGAGTATATAATTTCCAACGTATTTTTAATATTCGCAGAGGATTTGGCGTACGTAAAGATGATGCTCAACCATACCGTGCAGCAGGTCCTGTTACAGTTGAAGAATACAACTCTCGTCAAGAACGTTACGATAAGCAAATGAAAGAACTCATTGGCGTTGACCCTGTTGGGAAAACTGATGAAGAAAAAGTGGCTATTACCCGTGCTTATCGCGAAGATCGTTATGAACAATTGTTAGATGCCGTTTATGCACGTCGTGGATGGAATAAAAACGGAGTACCTACCGTAGAACATCTTAAAAAATTAGGCATGGATTTACCTCAATTACTTGAAGTGATTACTCCTTTGCAATAATTATAGTCTAATTTTATCAAAAAAAGCCCATTTTGTTAACAAAATGGGCTTTTTTTGATAATAATTTTGGTAATGCTTTTTTTATAATCCTCTGTGTAATACCGAAATGAAATAGGTAATAGTCCAATTCACTATTGCTCTTGGAACTATAACCTATTTCTGATCGGCATTATACCTTAAATATTTTTCGGAT
>CAYTJB010000306.1:0-3144 GCA_964437995.1 uncultured Bacteroides sp.
GTTTTACAAAAACACCGGTTTCTTTCCATTGATTAGTAGCCGACTGGAGACTAACTGGTACAGATAAAGTTTGTTTGGAAATATGATTTTCAAAAATTGAATCCATAGAAATACCTCCATTTTCCTGAATTTCGATACTATTATGATAGTAAGCAGCCATAAAACGATATTTCCCCAATGGTGATATATAATTTGTATTTACCATTAATTCGCGGTCGTCGCATGATTGGTATTGATAAGAACCCCAAGAGTCCATTACCCTATAATTTAATCCAACATTCCATGTTTTGGTAATATTCTGGCTATGAATTACTTGTAAAATATCTTCTTTTTCTGGACCAGAAACATAAAAAATTGAAGTATAAGGCTTTCTAACTTGAAAATATGGTTGTGTGTAGTTGGTAAACAGCAAATCATCAAAAGTATGTACTCCGTAATCAAAGCCTGTTTTGTGGATTGGCTCAAAAATCATTGATTTACTTGGTCTGCCAATATTTCCGCTCCATTCATAAAACTTGTTGCGATTAAAAGAAGGATTGTATTGCTGAAACCCTTTTATTACAGTATCAATTTTATTAAAATTAGGTAAATTAAAAGAATTAGGTTTATCGTAAAAATACATCGTTTTATTACGAAAATATGCCACAGAATCAACTTGTTGCGTGTAGCCACAAATTGCTGTGAAAAGCAATAAAATAAATACAATATATTTTTTAAATTTCATCATAAATTATATAAGAAACATTGCATTCAATCTCTATACAATATTATCAAATCATCAGATTACCACATCATCACATCAACAAATATTCATTCAAATATTCATATTCATGGGTAAGTTTTCCTTTGTGAAGTATCAGTGCTTTTTTTAAGGATTTTGGCAAGTCTAAATCTTCAAAAGGTAAATCGTAATCGGCAAATACTATGGGTTTTATAAAATTTGCCAATGCGTCGGCAAAGCCATCTGACGAATCGCGTGGCAATTCGCTTGGTAAAATATCAACAGCCATATCAAGTATGCCTTCGCCTTCGTAACCCATTGTGTATTTTCTTGTTAATGGATTGTAAATAAAAATAGGGTCTTCAATTTCGGTTCCGTGATGAGTACATTCAATAGAGCCATCGGGATCGCAAGTAATATCGCCAATTACGGTTAATTTTGGATTGCCTTTACTGTAAAGTTTTTCGAGATAATTTTTGGTTACAATTCTTGGATAGCGGGCATCCCAATACATACAATTCATCAGCACAGTAAGATGCGGAATGTATTGTTCAAACTTACTTACATAGTTTTGTGGATTGTGGTAGTAATCATATAAATCGAATTCAATATTTTTGTCAATATGTTCCGAAATGTGTTTTTCTTTAAATACAACCTTGAAAATGATATTGTTAGGTAGTTCTTTGCGATTTTTTATTTCTAATAATTTTTCGGTCGAAATTTCTTTCACAGGCAATAATCCGCATATTTCCTGAGCTCCCATCGAAACATTGCCATATCCGGTAAATCCAATAACCAATGGTTGTATTTCTTTTGGCAAGCCTTTTTCTGCAATTATTTGCCCAACAAGGCTAACAGCATCTTTGGCTTCTTTTAACGAATTGTATAGATGAGCTTGTTTTAGTTGTAGAAATGGAGTATCAAAGCCAAAATGCTTCAATCGCAAGCCTAACGACCAAAACGAATTAATCATGCCAGCCAAACCTGCATATTTACCAAAAAAGATAAGACGTTTATTTTGTTCATCTACAATACGTTCGTAATCAATAAGGTTGCAGCCAAGCTCCATCATGCGTTTGAGCATTGGCATATTGTAAGATTGACCTTTAATAACATGTGAGAAAAAAACGTAAGTTTTATTCGGTTCAAAAAACTCAATGGGCATTTCTTTTACACCTAATATTACATTGCACTTTGATAAATCATTCTCTATCAATGCCCCTGCATTAATATATTCTTCGTCAGTAAATATTCTTTTTTTAGAAGTTTGAACTATGAAATCAAGTTTTTGGTGCTCAATTAATCGCTTAACGTGTTTGGGCGTTAATGGAGCTCTGCGTTCCATTACATATTTATCTTCGTGTCTGATTCCAATATAATTGCTCATTTTTAATAATTTGTATGTGTTTAGTAATGATTTTACAGCTTGCAAATTTATAAAATAACTTACAACTAATGTTTAAATTTATGATTATTTAAAGATTTACCCATGTATTAAGATATACAAGTAAATTGTTTAATGAAAAATATTGGCACGAAAATTGCCTTAAAGCTTAAAATTTATTTATCTTTGAACCAAATTTAAAAAAATTAAAATTATGAGTAAGAAATTTGTTTTATTAAGTCTTTCGTTATTTATCTTTAGTTTATCATTTGCACAAAAATCTAATTTAGTGTTTTTTACAGAGCAAGGCGAACCTTTTTATGTTATTTTAAATGGTGTAAAGCAAAATGCTGATGCCCGTACAAATGTAAAAATTAGCGATTTAACGGCTCCTTCCTACAAATGTAAAATTATTTTTAAAAATACAGAATTAGGACAATTAGATAAGACTGTTTACATGAAAGAAGGCACTGAATTTACTTATGTTATAAGGAAAAACGACAAAAATAAGTGGATAATTCGCTGGATGAACGAAATACCAATTACCAGCACACTTTCATCAAATACTGATAACAACTATAATTTATCCACTGCTGAGCCTCATCCAGAAAACAAAGTTACTGATGATGTTTCTACAGAAACTACAACCACTACTACTACAAGAATTGAGAGTCCTATTGTTCCAAATAATGGAAGTTTTGGTGTAAATATTACAGATCCTGCTACTGGTGCAAATATGAATATGAGCATGAATGCTAATAATGGAGCAACACAAGCTACTACTACACAACAAACCACAACCACAACCACAACCATAAAACAAACTGATGTTAAAAACAACACTAACAATAAACATCATTCAAATAACCAACGTCAAATAACCAATGCTGTTGCGGGTTATAACGGACCTTATGGCTGTAACAATCCTATGAGTTCTCAAAATTTTGCCACAGCTAAAACTTCTATTTCTTCCAAATCATTTGAAGACTCAAAACTAACGGTTGCTAAGCAAGTTATAAGCAATAATTGCTTGACTAAT
>CAYTJB010000307.1:0-3137 GCA_964437995.1 uncultured Bacteroides sp.
CAATTATACCCGGCTGAGCTGAAGTATTATCGCAATAATAGATATAAATTCCATAATTTGCACTCGTCCCTGACCCATGTACATATACTTTATTTTTACTTACTGTAAGCAAATTATCATTATAAGCAGCATAAATACCATAAACTACTCCGGAATTTGAACCATTTTCAATTGTATTTGAATTAATGGTTACTGAATCCTGATAATAAGAATAAATACCATAGTAATAAAAATCTTTGATAATATTATTTACAATAGTATTTCCTTTTTCCAAAGAACTTGCTGCAGAACCAACGCCATATAAATAAATACCATAATAACCACCTGTTATAAGGTTATTAATAAAAGTATTTCTTTCATCTTTTGTGCTTGAAGAGTATATGCCTGCAGTAGTTGAAGAAGTAGATGTTACGCTTTGAATTACATTATTGGAAAATTCATTATTATTAGCAGAATTTGTCAATTCAACTACTCTTCCCATATCATTCTGAGTATTGTTCACAATGGATAAGTGTTTGAATTTAATGTAATCGGCACCATTTAATTTTACAACATAATTAGCTGTAGTCAATGATGGAGCATAACTGATAACAACACTATTACTATCATTATTTGCTGATTTAAACGTAATAGTATTAGTAGCAGATGCACCAGAAACTGAGTCTATTACTAACTGTTCGTTGTAATTACCTTGGTTAATATTAAACGTAACAGAAGCATTTATACCGCAATAGTATAAAGACTGAATAGCAGCGTTAATAGTTGGAAAATTAGCAGAAGTACCGCCAATTGTGTATGTCCCTGCTAATGCACCTGAACAAGCAATAATATCTTGTTCTGTAGTATCATTCACAAAATATCCATCCACAGATGCATTTGGAAGATTTGTCCATGCTTTAATGGTATTTAAGCCTCCTGCAAAATTATAATTACCAATAGCAGCAGAAATTGTATCTCCCGAAACAAGATTACCTGTCCATGGATAAGCTGTTTGTAATACACCATTAACCGACCATTGAATATTCACAGAGGTAAGGTTGTTTGCTCCAAAATTTCTAATCCTAACTTTTACGTTTTGAACGCCAGTAACTGTAGGATTTATAGGTTCTGTAATAGCAACAGCACCTGCATCATTAGGAGGTAAATTAAATTCATCAGCACCAATATCCGGAGTAGTAAGATTTCTTATATCTCCATCAATATCAGTTGTTACTAAAGCTATAGGAGTTCCTTTTCCATTTAATTCAAAATTCATGATATGTAAATTTGAAATAGAGAAGAAATTTGGATTTAATGACAAAGAATTTTGGTCTTTACTGCTAGCTGTTTTTAATGCAGCTAAATCAGTTCTTGCAGCACTCCAGTATGCTAAATTAGTTCCTGTAGCATAAATATTATTGTAATCGGAATTAACAATAGCAGCAACTGTACTAATATAATAAGCATATCCACCTCCTGTGTTACTAAATATATTATTGTATAAATTTACATCCGAACCACCGGTACTATAAAATGCACCGCCGGTAGTAGAGCCTGAGGTTATATTTACTGAATTGTAAAGGTATTTTTGATAGGTTGAATAATAATTATCTATACCATAAATAGATCCGGTTGTACCTGATTGAGAAACAAAATTATTTGCAATTATACCAGGTTGAGCTGAAGTATTATCGCAATAATAAATATAAATTCCATAATTTGCACTCGTTCCTGAACCATGTACATATACTTTATTCTTACTTATTGTAAGCAAATTGTCGTTATAACCAGCATAAATACCATAAACTGCTCCTGAATTTGAACCATTTTCAATTGTATTTGAATCAATAATTATAGAATCCTGATAATAAGAATAAATACCATAATAATAGAAATTGGTAATGGCATTCCCAATAAATTTATTATTTGATTTTATATTGGTTGAACTTCCATACCAGTAAATTCCATAATATCCTCCAGAAATACTATTGTTAAGAAATTGATTGTTATTATCAGTAGTTGTACTAGTACTGTTAATAACACGATAAGTAGATGCTGTAGCAGCAGGAATTTCAATAATATTTCCATCAAATATATTATTATTGGCACCACCCGATAATTCAAGAGCTGCAGGTATGGTTCCTGTACCTTTAATATTAATTTTTTCAAAACGAATATAATCAGCACCATTTAATTTAACTACCGCAGAACCCGTAGAATTGGTTAGAATTACAGATGTATTATTCCCATTTTGCGAACGGAAAGTAATTGTAGTGCTTGGACCCATATTAGGTATTTGATTAATTGTTACAGATTCTGTATAAGTACCTGGTAATACATCAAATATAACATTCCCACAAATACCTGCAGTATTTAAAGCACTAATTGCGGCATTAAATGTAGGGAATATACCTGTAGCACCTATTGTAAAGTTTCCTGTTAAACAACCCATTACATTTCCGGTAGTTGTATCATTTACAGGATACATATCTGTAGTTCCGTTAGGGCTATTTGTCCATACTTTAATTACACTTGGCCCACCGGCAAAAGTATAATCACCCAAAGAAATAGGAGTTGACGATTGTCCATTTGATAAATTACCCGTCCATGGTACATCCGATTGAGCAATTCCATTTACCGACCATTTAATCGTGGCAGTAGTAACAGTAGTAGATCCATAATTGGTAATAATAGCTTTTACCGGAGTTAATGCTCCTGTAGTTATCGAACTAATAGGCTCTGAAATTTGAGTAGCAGCAATATCTAAAGCAGGGATACTTGATACACTTGCTGTAACAGGAACTTTTGGACTAGTACAGCCACTTATGTTATTACTTCCCAAACCTGTATAAACTTCCCAATTATAAACATAATAATAATAAGTTGGATATCCTGAAAAATCATTTCCTGTTATAGAAATAACACCGGGTATAGTGTATGGGAATGTCGCTCCCGCAGTATTTCTGTATAGAGTAGGCATAGTAGTAAACCCAATTTTATAATTTGTTCCTTGAGGCACATATAAATTAACTGTTGCCGTTTCTTTTGCACCACTAGCTACAGTTGTTACACCACTATAAGAAGCTATAGTTGTTCCTGAACTGTTTAAAACTACCATAGTATATGCAGCTCCGGGTCCAACACCAGGATACATATCA
>CAYTJB010000308.1:0-539 GCA_964437995.1 uncultured Bacteroides sp.
TTTACGGAAAAGATGCGTTCGGTCGGTGCCACTAACATTGTGTTCGTGAGTTGGATACACAAAATAATCTACTTGTTTACCCAATTCAATACATTTTTTAAGAAATGCTTGGCTGTTTTGCCAAATAACAGTATTATCAATACCTCCATTCATAATTAACTGTTTTCCTTCTAATTTATCAACATAATTTAATAAACATGCGTTTTTATAACCTTCCGGATTTTGTTCGGGTGTATCCATATAGCGTTCGCCATACATTACTTCGTACCATTTCCAATCGGTAATAGGTCCACCGGCAATACCTACTTTAAATACGCCTGGATGTTTTAATTTCATCGAAAGCGATAAAAATCCACCATAACTCCAACCATCAACACCTATGCGATTGGCATCTACATAACTTAATGATTTTAAATAATCTACACCAAGCATTTGGTCATCAACCTCTACGGTTCCTGTATTGCGATATATAGCACTTTCAAATGCAAAGCCTCTATTGGCAGAGCCTCGACTATCCATTGTAAATACCACAAATCCTT
>CAYTJB010000308.1:549-3112 GCA_964437995.1 uncultured Bacteroides sp.
TTGTTGTGCCAAATAGTTTAAAAACAAATTTGCTCCGCTTAACCAAGAATTGGTAACCAATTGTAAATGTGGCCCTCCATAAACATAAATAATGACAGGATATTTTTTTGTAGCATCAAAATCAGATGGTTTAATTATACGGCAATATAAATCGGTGCCGTCTTTGGCTTTGAGTGTTAGCATTTGTGTTTCACCCAAATTATAATCTTTCAAAGGATTTTTATCTTCCATTAATTGCTGCACAGCTTTGCCTTCGGCATTTACAATTGTGATTTTATTTGCAGTTTCTGTATTGTTATAAACATCAATGATATAGTTCCCATTTTTGTCGATAATAGGTTTGTGAGTTCCTTTAACAGTAGTAATAAGCTTAATAACACCCGATTTTATGTCAACCATATAAATATCATTATCCAATGGGCTTTCTTTGGTAGCCGAAATAAATACGTTATTGCCTTTTGCATCAAAGCTTTCAATACTTTTAACTATCCAATTGCCTTTGGTAAGTTGTTTGATAAGTGTTCCATCAGTATTGTACAGATATAAGTGGTTGTATCCGTCTCTTTCGCTAAACCACAAAAATTGATTGGGATTCGATTTCAGGAAATATAATCCGTGTTCAGGTTCTACGTATTTATCATTTTTTTCTTCAAATAAAGTGCCGATAAAATCTCCAGTAACAACATCGTATTTGTTTAGTTTCAAATGATTTTGATCTCGGTTCAAGATAGCAATATAAATACTTTTTTCGTCGGGACTCCATGTAACATTAGTAAGATATTGTTCGGTAGGTTCGCCTGTTTTCAGAAAAATTGTTTTTTGGGTAATGGGATCGAAAACGCCTACGGTAACATGGTGGCTTTTCATACCAGCCATAGGATATTTAATGTTTCTAACTTCGGCAATGCGGGTTGTAATATCCACCAATGGATAATCGGTTACCATGGTTTCGTCCATGCGATAAAAAGCCAATAAATTGCCTTTTGGCGACCAAAATGTTCCTTTTTTGATGCCAAACTCATTACGATGAACACTTTGTCCGTTTACAATACCTTTGTCTTTATCTTCAGTAACGGCTATTTCGGTGCCTCTGTAAGAAATATAAAGATTGTTATCAATAAAATAAGCAATGTTGTAAGTATTGGGTTCAACATCTGTATTTTCAGCTTTTTCAGGATATTTATTCAACTCAACGAGTTGTTTTTTTGCAAAATCGTAATTAAATAGCTTATTATTATTAGTAAAAGTAAAATTTGCTTTATTTTCCCATTTGATGGATGGAAATTTTTTAAGTTCTTTTTCAGATAAATTCTTCAATTCCTGATTGATAGCTGTAATATCGAGTATGGTATCTTTTTTCTCAGTTTTTATATTGCCTTTTACTAATTTATTGTTAGCAATCCAAGTGTAATTGCCACTTTCGTCCATCCATTGCAAGTTGTTGAGCGTAGTTGGATACAACTTACGATTGGTCATTAATTCATCCAAATTCAATGATTTGTTTTGAGCGGATAATACGTTGGCAATGAACAATAAAAACGACAGAACCAATAATTTATTTAAGTGTTTCATACAATATAAAATATTAAAATTAGATGGCTAAAATACAAAAAAATGCTGATTTGGTAATGTGCAAAAATAAACTTTAAATTAGTCCCAAAAAAACCGCAATAGTGTAAATCTGTGTTGTGCGATCGTAATTTTATTTAGTTATGTTCTTTATCTCAATTAATGATTTATATATTCCATCATAATAATTGTCATTTTTAAAATTTGGAATCATTATTTCGGCTATAATTTTTTCACAGTTTTCATCAGTTAAGTATTTTTTTGAAATATAAGTTGTTGATATTCTCAATAATTTTAATTTTTTGCTAAAAACGATAATTACTCCACTTTTTTCAAAAACCCCTCCAACTTTCCAATCAATTAATTTATTATATGAAAATTCATCAATATTTTCGTCTGGAAATAATTCGTCAATTGATAAAATTACAATTTCCATTCGATTTTTATTTCTGATATCTTTAGCTATTTCATTAATTTTTTCGCTTTGTTCAGTTGAAAATATTGAATCAATTTCTACAAGATTAGAAAAAGGTAAAAGAAATGAGTTTTTGATTTTATATGTTTCACAAGTTTTGTTTAATTCTCTTGTTAATTTGTAGTTTAAAGAATTAAAATCATTTTTAAAACTTTTAACTTTTAGGTCATTTTTGTTAAGAAGATATTCACTTAATAATTTTGAATATATTTCCGCTTGTTTGAATTCAATCGTATCAGATTCAACATACTTATGTGATTTAATTGAATCACATATTTTTAGTGCCAAATCAGAAATAGTTTGTCCATTTGATTGTAAACTTATGAAAACTAAATAGAGTAGTATTAGAAATTTTCGATTTTTCATTTTCGATTTTTCGATTATGTTTCACAACTCGTATATAGGTCTGACAAAATCAAAGCTTTACATCCTAATTTGGGTGTATAGTCCTGACATAAGCCATATTTATTCCATTGCAAAAATACTTAATATTATCACAAAATCAAAACTATTTTTTTA
>CAYTJB010000309.1:0-3052 GCA_964437995.1 uncultured Bacteroides sp.
TATGGAATTTATATCTATTATTGCGATAATACTTCAGCTCAGCCGGGTATAATTGCAAATAATTTTGTTTCTCAATCGGGTACAACAGGATCTATTTATGGTATAGATAATTATTATTCTACTTATCAAAAATATCTCTATAATTCAGTAAATATAACCTCAGGTTCTACTACCGGCGGTGCATTTTATAGCACTAATGGATCAAATGTAGATTTGTATAATAATATATTCATTAATACAGGAGGTGGATATGCTTATTATATTGCCACAGTTGCTGCTATTGTTAACTCCAATTACAATAATTTGTATGCAACCGGAACAAATTTAGCATACTGGAGTGCGGCAAGAGCCAATTTAGCTGCATTAAAAACAGCCAGTAGTAAAGATGCAAATTCAGTTTCTATAAATCCTACATTTTTTAGTATATCCGATTTACACTCAGACAATGTAGGTTTATTTGCTAAAGGAACTACTATTTCATCGATAACAGATGATATTGATGGACAATTAAGAGCTGCCACTCCATGTATAGGTGCTGATGAGTTTATTGTAATGCCTAATGATGCAAGAGTAAAAGTGATGTACACTTTTGGTAAGTTACCTATACAAGCAGGTTCGCCACATGTTGTAAAAACAATTATTAAGAACATGGGCTCAGATACATTAATAAATTTGAATGTTACTTTAAATATTACAGGTAGCAACACTTTTACTAATGTGAAAACGATTGATACGTTGTATTCAGGAACTGAAGATACAATTGATTTCGATTCATTTATACCGACATTTTATGGCTTGAATAATGTTGAGGTTTCTGTTCCTTCAGATGATGTTATTGCAAACAACGAAATTAATTATAAGCAAGAAGTAACGGATAGTATTTTTGGTTATGCTGACGATACATCTGCTGTTACAACTTATTTAGGATTTAATACAGGTTCAGGATTATTTGTTTCAAAATATCATATAAATGGTTCAAGAACTATTAAATCGGTAAGAGCATATATTACCAATTCAAATACTATTGGACAAGTATTGTATGGTGTTGTTCTTGACGAAAATGGTGTTATTCTTGATACTTCTGCACGTAAAACTATTACAGCTTCTGATACCAATGCTTGGGTAACTTTTAGCTTTTCTAATTTATCGGCAACAACAACTACCAATGCCGATTTTTATATCGGTTTTGCTCAAACAGTAGGTACAGGAGGATATTATCCATTAGGCTGTCAAGCTGAAGTACCTACTCGTAAGGGTGCATTTTATTATACTACTAATATGACAGGTGGTAGTTTTACAGAAGCTACCACATTCGGACGTTTTATGATAGAAGCTAATCTAGGATTCCCTGCAAATAAGGATGCTGCGGTCGATCAAGTACTAACTCCAGCTTCTGGATGTGGATTAGCCAATGAAACTGTTAAAATTAATATTCTAAATGTTGGTACTGATACTATATTTGGAGGACAAAATGTATTGACAGCTCACTATGGATTAAAACATAACGGAAATTTAGTTAATATTGTTTCTCAAACAGTAACTGATACGATACTTCCATCACAAAGTAAAGAATTTACATTTATAACGCCTGTAAATATGGCAGTTACAACAGCAGATTCAAATTACCATTTAGTTACATGGGTTAATTTAACAAACGATCCATTTTCAATCAATGATACATTGATAAAAATAGTAGCATCAAAATATACACCACCAATTCCTGTTGTTACAACACCTGTTAATATTAACTTTAATACAAGTACAACATTAACGGCAACATCAAATGATTCTGTTTATTGGTACACAAATGCAACAGATACTATTCCTTTGGCTTCAGGTTTAAATTATACCACTCCAATATTGCAAGATACTACAACTTATTGGGTTGCAGCCGGAAAGGCAAATACATCAGGAAATTTTGTTTATGTTGGCATGGCTGCTGCTTCAACAGGCGCCACAAGTGGTGCTGGCACCACTAATTTTGGTCTTGTTTTCGATGCTTTATCTCCGTTTACACTTCATTCAGTAACAGTTTATCCTGTTAGTACCTCAAGTGCGAGCGGTACTGTAACAATAGATGTTATAAATTCTTCAGGAGTAGTTTTAAATACAGCTACTGCGAATGTTATCGGTAGTCCGGCAACGTCTCCTGTACCTTATACAATTATTCTAGATTTTCAAATAGCTGCAGGAACTAATTTGAAAATGCGACCAGGATATACAGGAATTAGTGGGTTGTTGTTTGAACCCAGTGCTGCTGCACCTTCCGGAGGATATCCATATCCATTTGTTATTCCTGGTGTTGTATCAATAAATACAAGTACATTAACTGCTGCTCCAACTAATACTCCACGAAATGATTTATACTATTATTTTTACAACTGGGAAGTAGGCTCAGCTTCAGGAAATACCTCAGCTGTTTGTCAAAGTCCCAGAATTCCTGTTGTAGTTAATGTTGCTCCTGGAAGTGATGCAAGTGTTACTGAAATTTTAACTCCAAATACCGGTTGTGGATTAAGCAATCAAACGGTTGAAGTTAGAATTAAGAACAAAGGAAATATACCAATTTATGGTGGACAAAATGTTTTGATTGCAAATTATGCATTAAAATTTGCCGGTAATATCATAAATACGGTTTCTCAAATTGTATCTGATACTATATTGCCATTTGATTCGATTGATTTTTCATTCAATACTCCATTGACTTTACAAGCTATTGCTGCTGACTCTAATTACACAATCGTTGCATGGAGCACATTGGTAAATGATTTGTTTGTGAATAATGATACAACTACCAAAGCTGTAACGTCAAAATATACTCCACTTGCTCCGAGTGTTTCAAATGTTACAATACCTTACGGAAATCCTGCTACATTTAATGTTACATCTAATGATTCTATTTATTGGTTTGCCAATATCAATGATACTATTCCGCTTGCATCGGGTTATTCATTTACTACTCCGCCTTTGTATGATACTACAACTTATTGGGTACAAGCAGGACAGATAAGTACAACTGGTCCATCACAATTTGTAGGACCATTAGATAATA
>CAYTJB010000310.1:0-619 GCA_964437995.1 uncultured Bacteroides sp.
AGTAGCAATGCTTTAGTAGTTTCAACAACTGTTGGAATGAGAATTAGTATTCTTCAAGGTTCTGCAACGGGAACAGTTGTATATACCGAAGTCCAAACCCCAACTACAAATGCAAACGGCTTAGTAAGCATTGAATTTGGTGGTGGAGCTGGTTTTAGTTCAATTAATTGGGCAAATGGTCCTTATTTTATTAAAACAGAAACAGCTGTAGTTGCGCCATTAACAACATATACTATTACGGGTACAACTCAGTTGTTAAGTGTTCCTTATGCGTTGTATGCAAAAACAGCCCAAAATTTTACAGGTACAATTACCGAAACCGATCCTATATTTGGAGCTTCTCCGGCTCATGGAATTACAAATACAAATATTACTAATTGGTCAACAGCTTATGGTTGGGGTAATCATACAGGATTGTATCGTCCAATTGGTTATGTGCCGGCATGGAGTGAAATAACTTCAAATCCATTCTTATTTACTTCAGTAGCAAATAATCAATTATTAAAATACAACTCAACTTCTAATAAATGGGAAAACTGGACACCTAATTTTCTTACATCTTATACCGAAATCGATCCTATTTGGTCAGCTGCATCAACAAATTATTATACAAAAAGTA
>CAYTJB010000310.1:719-3050 GCA_964437995.1 uncultured Bacteroides sp.
ATATGCAAACAAGTGGCTCTTCGCAATTGCATTTTAATAATTTAACCAATAAACCCACAACAGTGACTGGTTATGGAATTACTGATGCTTTGGTTACTGAAATCGATCCTATTTGGTCAGCTGCATCAACAAATTATTATACAAAAAGTAATATGCAAACAAGTGGCTCTTCGCAATTGCATTTTAATAATTTAACCAATAAACCTACAACATTAGCTGGTTATGGAATTACTGATGCTATGAACACTACTACTCTTGCAGGAACAAGTGGAATAACGCTCCGACACAATGGCACTGACTGGGTTGCTACAAAAAACTTGTTTAATAATGGTACAAATATTGGTATAGGTGATACTTTGCCAGCATATCCATTAAGTATTTTAGTAGAGTCTGGTACTTCGATATATACAAAATCAAAAACAAGTTTCAATACAATTGATATTGATGCATTTAGTGGAGATGCAGCTCTTCGTTTTTATAAAAATGGTGTTTCACAATGGAATATTCGAAATAATCCAAGTAGTGATGACTTAGAAATATATGAAATGGGTGGCGGAGGTACACGTTTGATTATTCAAAATAGTACAGGAAGATTTGGTATTGGAACTTCAACACCTACTGGCTCTTTGTCAGTAATTGGACATTTTGTAGGTAAAGACTCGGCTGCAATATATGCAAGTAACACTGACACAATGGGCGTTGGATTGTATTGTGAGGCAAATAGTTATCAAGCATCAGCAATATTTAATCAAAAAAACGCTACTTCTGGTTCAATTGCAAAATTTTTTGATGGTGGAGTGTCAGATATTGTAAGAATTGATAATTGGTCACCATCTCACAGTGGCAGAATAACCCTGTTTGGTGATAATACACTAAATGCTGCTGGTGGTATGTTATTCGGAAGTTCTAGTTGGGGGTTGGTAATGGGAGATATAAATTCTTCGGGTACTTATACAGCTTTAATGAATGTTTACCACCCAACTCCTACAACAATTTCTTTTTTACCTTGGTTTAATAACTCTGTTTCGCTTGGTAGCACTTTATACAAATGGACTGCTGTATATGCAACTAATGGAACAATTCAAACTTCTGATGAAACCATGAAAGAAAATATTAAATCTATTTCTTATGGACTTAATGCAGTTATGAACTTAAAACCTGTTAGTTACAATTGGAAAGATAAAAAAGCTATAATTGGTAATGGTACAAATTTTGGATTTATTGCACAGGATTTAGAAAAAGTACTTCCGGATGTTGTAGTTCATGAAAAAATTTCACAACAAGAAATTGATAATGCAAAAAGAGATAAAGGAATTGATATTACAAATACCGACACTTATGGTGTAAAGTATAGCGAAATAATTCCTGTTCTTGTAAAAGCAATTCAAGAACAACAGACTATTATTGAAAAACAACAAAAACAAATTGATGAATTGAATTTATTAGTAAAAGATAAAAAATAATTTAATCCACTTATAGAAAAAGAGAAGCTATCTTTTTAAGATAGCTTCTCTTTTTTTATCTAAATCCCCAAATCAATAACTCAACAACTTAATAGTTTCCAACGGATTGCTTGAGCCAAAAACGCTATTACCTGCCACTAATACATCTGCACCTGCCTGATATAGTTTTGCAGCATTGGTAGTGTCTATACCGCCATCTACTTCAATTAAACAAGTAGCATTGTGCTTTTCTATCATTTCTTTAAGTTGACTTATTTTACGATAGGTAGTTTCAATAAATTTTTGTCCGCCAAAACCCGGATTTACTGACATTAACAAAACCAAATCAACATCGGTAATAATATTTTCGAGCAATGCAACATTGGTATGTGGGTTTAATACCACACCGGCTTGCATTCCCAATTTTTTTATAGTGGAAATAGAACGGTGTAAATGTGTACAGGCTTCGTAATGCACAGTAAGTATATCAGCACCTGCATCTTTAAAAACCTGATAATAACGGTCGGGGTCAACTATCATTAAATGAACATCCAATGGCTTTTTTGCCAATTTTTTAATGTGTTTAATAACGGGTGGCCCAAATGAAATATTGGGGACAAATACGCCATCCATTACATCAATATGAAACCAGCCTGCTTGGCTTTGGTTTACCATTTCAATATCTTTTTCCAAACAAGCAAAATTAGCTGATAGTAAGGAAGGTGCTACAAATTTTTTCATATATAACTGTTTTTCTCTGTTCTTCTTAATTCTTAGTTCGTTAATCGTTATTCGCTATTATTTTTTTTATTAATCGCCAAATTAGTCTGTTATGCCCCAAGGAATTTGTCCCACAAGTTGTGGGACTTTTTCGTTATGTTGTTTATAG
>CAYTJB010000311.1:0-3045 GCA_964437995.1 uncultured Bacteroides sp.
CTCGAAATTTTCCAACCCAATATTTTTCTCGAATAATTATCAACGATAAGGTATATATAAGCTTTGGAGTTATCCAAAAGCCTGAAAATGCTAACATCAGCATGAATTATTTGTCGTGGTTTTTTAGCACGAATACCAATTAAATGCTTTCTCCTGCGACTTGCAGGCTTTGCACTCGAAAAGTTTAGCAATTTGGCATATTTGTAAAATGATGTAAGCGACATAAAAGCCTCTTTGTCTCTCATCATCTGATAATAAATCGTTGACATCGAAAAGTTAGCCAACCTCGTATCAGAAAGATACTTTTTCATAACACCGATTTCGCTGAAAGTAAGTTGATTATAAAACACTTTAGGACAAGAATCCCAAAACGTATTATCGCAATTGATTTTCTTTTTCCACGCATAATACTGCTGATAAGTTATTTGAAATCTTTTTAATGCACTATCAAAGCCAATGGTGGGTTTTATGTAATCAATAATGTTAATGATTTTGTCTTTGTACTTACGAAAAGTCTTTTGTCGCTGTTTTAGTTCGCAGCTTATTTTAGCAAAAAAACTATAAACAAAATAGATAGCTTTAGCAGCATTGAGCAATTGTTTTTGAGTAACAAAATTGCGGATTAATTCAATTTTTTCGTCGGTAAAACATCCATCCATTCCAAAATGCTGGTTATAATCTTTCTTTTTCCAATTAGCTAAAGTAGTGTAAGGTATTTGATTTTGAATTTCAATAGGTAATAATCCGAGTTTATATTGCAGGCAAATATCAGTATGGTAGGAGCGTTTCAAATGATTACTTATAGAAATGACATAAATAAAAGGCTTGCAAATTAATAAACTTACAAGCCTTCTATTTATCGTGGAGCTGCAGGGAGTCGAACCCTGGTCCAAACAAGCAGCAAAACTGCTTTCTACATGCTTAGTTCTTTATTGGTTGTCGGGCAGTTTACCGGTAAAAAACCAACCTATAAATGCCGTATCTCCTTTATTTCACTTTTGCACTGGAGCTTTGCAAAAACTATACCAACATTTATGATGCTCCGTTCAAAACGCCGTTAGTCAAAGCTTTTTGGGGAGCAAATAGCTACTTAATCTTGGATTAAGCTGCTAAAGCGTAAGAATTATTTTCGCCGTTTATTGGCTGTGTAACTTGAGATTAACGAGTCATATTTACCACACTCGACATGCTTACAATCCCACTTTCTTGCTGTCAAAACCGGTCAGCCCCGTAGAATTGGGTTGCAAAATTACTCATTTTTAGCATCTTTTTCACAAAACTATATAGAAATATTGTTAAATCGGTTACTATTTGTTTACCGTTTATTAAATATTGTTAAATATGCTCATCAAATTATTTGTAGGAAAATAAAATCACTTATATTTGTCGAATTAATTTAAAAACTCAAAAAAATGAAAAAATACATCTTTTCAATGTCAGCGTTGGTGTTGCTATTTACTATCAATGCTTCAGCTCAAAAACCTAAAGCCGTTAAACTTACGTCTAATGCCGATTCTATTAGCTATTTAATTGGTGCCGATATCGGTCATAATTTAGTTATGAATTCTATTGAATTTAAACCCGAATTGCTTTTCAAAGGAATTGAAGATGCCATTAAAAACATGGATACTCTTGTTGTTAGCAAACAAAAGAAAGACGAAGTATTAGGCAAATGGCAACAAGATAGAATGAAAAAACAAGAGCAAGAAAAAGCTAAGAAATCGGAAGGTGCTAAAAAAGCAGGAGCTGCATTTTTAACTAACAATAAAACAGCTTTTGGTGTAAAAGAATTACCAAGCGGTTTGCAGTATAAAGTAATAAAAGAAGGTGTTGGAGAACATCCAAAAGCTACTGATAAAGTAAAAGTTCATTATCATGGTACGTTAATTGACGGTACTGTTTTTGATTCTTCGGTTGAAAGAGGCGAACCTATATCATTTGGATTAAATCAAGTAATTCCAGGTTGGACAGAAGGCGTTCAATTAATGACACCAGGCTCAAAATATGTATTCTACATTCCTTCTAATTTGGCTTATGGCGATAGAGAAGCTGGCAAAATACCTCCTGGTTCTACCTTAATATTTGAAGTAGAGTTGTTTTCGATAGAAACAACAACTGAAAAATAATTGTTTTTTACTACATTTTAATTTAAGATTAAAAAAGTCTCTGTAATATTTATGGAGACTTTTTTTTATCTTTGCAATTGTTTATAAAACATAGCATAATGTTACTTAACCTATTAAAGGGGAAAACTATTGGCATTGCCGGTTGTGGCGGTTTAGGTTCTAATTGTGCCATTGCATTGGCTCGTATTGGTATAGGAAAGCTAATAATTGCTGATTTTGATAGTATTGTTCAGAGCAATCTTAATCGCCAGTATTTTTTTATCGATCAATTGGGAATGCCTAAAGTAGATGCGTTGCAAATTAATATTGAACGCGTAAATACCGAAGTTAACGTTGAAAAACATTGTGTTAAACTATCGCCCCAAAATATTCCTTTGATTTTTAAAGATTGTGATGTAATTGTAGAGGCTTTTGATTTGGCTGAAATGAAAAAGATGCTTATCGAAACTGTTTTAACCCAAATGCCTGATAAATATATTGTTTCAGGCTCTGGTATGGCAGGATGGGGAAATAATAATAGTATCAAAACAATTAATTACGATAAATTATATATTTGTGGTGATTTGATAACTGAAATTTCCGAAAATACACCTCCGCTTGCTCCACGCGTTGGCATAGTAGCTAATATGCAGGCTAATCAGGTGGTTGAACTATTGCTGAATGAAAAGATTTAATAAAGACAAACTGAACTCATGAATATAATTCTTAATAATACACCCGAAACTATTGACAGAGAAAAAATAAGTATTGCACAACTACTTATTTTGAAAAATTTTGTGTTTAAAATGCTGGTTATCAAAGTAAATGGACAAGTAATTAAAAAGCAAGACTACGAAACTACTATTGTAAAAGATGGCGATAACGTAGTTGTGTTGCATTTGGTTAGTGGAGGATAAAAAAAGTACTTAGAGTGCCTAAA
>CAYTJB010000312.1:0-1700 GCA_964437995.1 uncultured Bacteroides sp.
ATGTTGCAGGCAGTGTAGAATTTAAGAGCACAGTAACACAAAGTTTAGATTTCAATTTGCATTGTAAGGATTTAACAATTGGACAAAACTTAACAATAAATCCTAATAAAGAGGTAACAGTAAATGGCATCTTAACGAATACTAATGGTCAAACGGGTTTAATAATAAAATCTGATGCAACAGGTACGGGTTCATTAATACATTCAACAGCGAGTGTAGGAGCCACAGTAGAGCGTTATTTGCCTGCTGGCGATTGGCATTTTGTGGGTTCGCCTGTTCAAAGCCAACAAATTACAACCTCCTTTACATCTCAAGGTGATTTTTATTTATGGAATGTTCCAACCGATTGGTGGGTTGAATATGATGACCCTTCAAGTGCTTTTTTATCAGCTAATAGTAATAATAATTTTACTACAGGAAGAGGATATTTATTAAATTATGGAGATAACACTTTAGAATTTAAAGGCAATTTGAATGTAGGAGATATTAATAACAGTGTTTTACATACTACTTGGGTATCTACATTTAATACAGGTACTACCACTTGGGCACCAGGATATAATTTAGTATCTAATCCTTATCCAAGTGCTATAGATTGGAATTCATCAAATTTTGGTCGTACTACATTAGAAAAATTTAACACCACAGCCGACAAGATGTGGATATACAACACCACGGCGAGGAATTATGCTGCATATACTACTGATGGCAGTTCAGTAAACTTTGGCACGCGATACATCCCCGTTGGACAAGCATTTTTTGTAAAAACTACTGCTGCGGGCACTTTTGGAATTCAAAATGCTACTAGAGTTCATCAAGTTGGCACACCATTTTTTAAAACTAATGAAATTAAACCCGACGAGCTTAGATTAGAAGTGATATCAGATGCAACAAATTATAATGATGAAATACTTATAAAATTTGGAAACAACACTGACGACCAAGCAGTAGAAAAAAGATTTAGCCCTGTAGATGAAGTACCCAATCTATTTACTACAAAATATAATGGTAAATGGTGTATAGACTATCTAAAATCTACAACCGACAATGCAGTAGTTCCAGTAGGATTCAGAGCAGGTTTAGATGGCGAACATACATTATCTTTTAAAGGATTAAATAATTTTGAACAAGTAGTATTAGAAGATTTAAAAACACGCGTAAAAAAGAGTTTAACGGCTGATGCAACTTACACATTTTCGGCATTAAAAAGCGATTCTCCAAATAGATTTTTACTACACTTTAAATCGGCAACCAATGTAGACGATTATATTACCAGCAACCCACAAGCATGGATATTAGACAGTAAATTAGTAATAGAAAATCCTTTTACTACTGCTACTGATGTTCAGATATTTGATGCAAGTGGCAGAATTATAGCTAATTACAAAGCTGTTTATGGACAAAACAATTATAGTTTTGAACAAAAAGCAGGTATCTATTTAGTTAGAATGATTAATAGCGGGAAAGAGTATAAAACAAAAATAGTAAAATTAAAAATTATTTACCACAGAGACACAGAGAACACAAAAAACACAGAAATTATAAACTATTAACCACAGAGACACAGAGAACACAAAAAACACAAAATGATAACACAAAAATATATAGACGATTTATCATATAAAATAATTGGGAGTGCAATTGAAGTTAATAAACAATTAGGACCTGGTTTATTAGAATCTATTTATGAAAAATGTTTT
>CAYTJB010000312.1:1710-3021 GCA_964437995.1 uncultured Bacteroides sp.
TCTTATGGTTTAAATGTTAATTCGCAAGTATTATTACCTGTATCATATAAGGGTAAAGAATTAGATAGTTATTTAAAAATTGTAAATGATTTAATTATAGTTGAAAATAAAGCTGTAGAGTCAATTATTCCGCTTTATAAGGCACAATTATTAACATATTTAAAACTTACAAGTTTGCCTAAAGGTTTATTAATAAATTTTAATTGTGAAAATATTAAAAATCAAATCATATCATTAGTAACTGATAATTATGCTAAATTATCTAAAAATACTTCTCTGTGACTTTTTGTGAATTCTATGTCTCTGTGGTAAAAATTTAAAAATAAATAAAATTTTTTAAATAAAAAATAAAATAAAATAAAAACAATATGAAAAGAATTAAATTACTTTTAATAGCAATAATGATGATTTTTAGTAGTCATCTGTTTGCACAGATAAAAGTTGGCGAAGCAGGTGCACCTGTAAGTAGTGCAATGCTTGAGTTA
Organism: uncultured Bacteroides sp.; assembly: GCA_964437995.1. Taxonomy (GTDB): domain Bacteria; phylum Bacteroidota; class Bacteroidia; order Bacteroidales; family JACABE01; genus JACABE01. The sequence continues at coordinate 2,196 of CAYTJB010000312.1, forward strand.
AAAAGTACTACCAAAGGTTTGCTTTTGCCTAAAGTAACTTCAACAAGTGTAATTTCTAATCCTACTGATGGATTAATGGTTTACACTACGGACAACAATAAATTAAATATCTATCGTAATGGAGCATGGAGTGTAATAGATTTAGTAAATACTTCAAATGCGAGCACTGCACCAAGCACACCCAATACTGGTGATTATCTAAAAATTGGTGCCCCTAATACTATAAGTGCTAATGCTTTAGTAGAGGTTGAAACAAGCAATAAAGGGTTTTTAATACCACGATTGAACAATACACAGATGAACGCTATATCTTCCCCCGCACAAGGTTTGATGATATTCAATACAGACCAGTACAATATTTGTATTCATAATGGCACAGTATGGAATTGTTTAGTTGGCTGTACTCCAACAACGGCAGATGCCGGTGACGACCAAACAGTTTGTGGCTCAGCTACATTAGCGGGCAATGTACCAAGTGTGGGCACAGGAGCATGGAGCATAGTAAGTGGCACAGGAGGTTCATTTGCAAATTCATCATTATACAATACAACATTTACAGGAGTTGCAGGCAATACATATACACTACGCTGGACAATTAGCAATGCACCTTGTTCGCCTAGCGAAGATGAAGTGAATATAACTATAAATGCAGCATCTACTGCATCAATTATCCAATCACCCATATCGGGTTCTACGGTTTGTGCAGGAACTAATGTAACTTATACTGGTAGTGGCACAGGTACTTTCCAAAGATTTGAATATCAATGGAATGGAACAGGAGGAGCATGGACAACATTATCAACAAGTAATCCTTATACATGGCCCT
>CAYTJB010000313.1:0-3000 GCA_964437995.1 uncultured Bacteroides sp.
AAACAAAACACCAGCTCAAGTTGCCGAAATTAAAATTGTTGACCCTGCTTGCGGTAGTGGTAGTTTTTTGTTGGGAGCATATCAATATTTACTGAATTGGCACAAAGATTATTACCTGCAAAACCCGAACAAGAAAAACCCAATAACGCCCGAAGGAAATTTAACAACGCCCGAAAAAAAGACAATTTTACTTAACAACATTTATGGAGTTGATATAGATACAAATGCAGTAGAAGTAACCAAGCTTTCGTTATTGCTAAAATGTATGGAGGGCGAAACCCAAGCCAGTATTGCTCATCAAATGAAAATGTTTAACGAACGAGTGTTACCAACCCTTGATGATAATATAAAAAGTGGTAACAGTTTAATTGATACCGATTATTACGATAATCAATTAGACTTTGGCGAAGAACGAAAAATAAAACCATTTAGTTGGCAAAAAGCATTCCCTACGGTTTTTAATAGAGAAATTAAAACAGAACCCGAAAATTTAAAACAAATAGCTATTAAAGCCAAAGAACACGCCAGAAAAGCTATGGATTATGCAACCGAATTAGAAGAAAAACTAAACTTAGTATCAGAACCTATTGCCTATTACGGCAAAAAATATAATGGTGGCTTTGATGTGGTGATTGGAAATCCTCCGTACGTTCAACCCAATATACTTGATAAAGAAAGTCAAAATTACCTCTATAAAAAATATACCTCTTGTACAGATCTTTATTCAATATTTATAGAAAAGTCTTTTGAACTTATAATGTCTGGAAAAATAGTGAGTTTTATAGTTCCAAGTTTATTTATAAAAGGTGTTAATTATATTAAATTAAGAACACTAATAAACAATAATTGTATCAACTTTAAGATAAATGAATATGGAGATGGCGTTTTTGAAAAAGTAAAAATGCCTACATGTATTATTCTATGTGTAAAAGGTTTTAATATAAATGAAACTGATTTTTTTAAAAAAGAATATCAAAACTTATTTACTAAATGTAGTATTGTGTATTTATTTGAAATTGCAGATATAACGAGAGGAATAGAAATTGGTAGAAATAAACTACTTGATGAAGGTACTATAAAATGCTTAAATGGTAGTTCGATTGATAGATATTCTATTAAACAAATAAAATATATTTCTAATGAAACCTTAAATCAATTTGCTAAAAAAATTGAAGTTTTCAAATCCCCTAAAATTATTGTTAGAGAAACTGGAAATACTTTTTTTGCAACCATTGAAAATGAAAATTCAATAACAAATAGAAGTTTGTATAATGTTAGAATCAAAAATATCTTTTCAGAAAAATACATATTAGGAATTTTAAATTCAAAATTAATGAGTTTTTATTTCAAAGAATATATTTCACCAAATACTAATGTATTTCCAAAAATTAGAATTGCTCAATTAAAAGAGCTGCCGATTCGTATAATTGACTTCTCAAACAAACAAGAAACCCAACCCCACGACCAAATAATAATCCACGTAGAGCAGCTTTTACAACTCAACAAAGACATACAAACCGCAACACTCGAAAGCAAAAAAGAACAAATAAAACAGAAAATAGAATATAACGAAGACAAAATAAATACATTGGTGTATCAGCTTTACAATTTAACCGAAGATGAGATACAAATAATAGAAAATAATTAAATATCGGCTTAGCAGTGCTTCTAAAACTTTACAAAATGGGTATATAAAATTGTATTTGCTTGTCTGAAACTCAGTTTGCCATTTTCCAACGTTGTAAATGCTCGCCTGAAACTCATTTGACCTTTTCCAACGTTGTATTTGCTTGCCTAAAACTCCGTTTGAGCTTTTCCAACATTGTATTTGCTTGCCTAAAACTCCATTTGAGCTTTTCCAACATTGGAATTGCTCGCCTGAAACTCAGTTTGACCTTTTCCAACATTGTAATTGCTCGCCTGAAACTCATTTGACCTTTTCCAACGTTAGAATTGCTTGCCCGAAATCTATTTGACCTTTTCCCCGAGAAAAAAACATTTTTTAAAAACATTTGTTGTTTCCAAAATATTTTTACTTTTGTATAATAAATAATTATTACACCATAAAACCTACAAAATTATGAAAGCAAAACTTTTAAGATTTACATTTAAAGCCCTTCGCAACAGCGAATATCCAATCTTTGTTAATCAAATAGTAGAGATAGTTGGAAAAAATAATCCAACCGATTTACATCTAAAAAAAACTTTTGAAAAACTAAACCTAAGCCTACCCAATTTAGCAAAAATAAAAGCACAAGAATTAAGCAATGCACTCAGCAATAAATTACACGATTTCGACAACGAACGCGACATACTTTTTAATGGTATAGTAGCACAAGCCAAAACATACAGCAAAATAAATTTACCTACCATAGCCCCACACGCTTTAGTATTAAATAAATTATTAGATAAACACGGTCGCGATATATCTTCGGCAAACTATAATGCCGAAACCAAACGAATAAACGATTTTTTGTTCGATTATCAAAACAATAGCGAAATAAGTACAGCCGTTGCAGCTTTAAATATGAGTATATTATTCGACCAATTAACTACAGTAAATATCGATTTTGGCAAACTATTTATGCAACGAACCAACGAAGAAGCAAGCATTGAAAAAATAGACACCCAACTTATACGTGCCGAAGCCGATAATGCTTTAACCCAACTATTAGATGCTATAGAATATTGTAGTCTCGAGTACGACAACCAAGATTACACCCCACTAACAAACCAACTTAACGACCTTATTAGCTATTACAAAACCCAACTAAAGGCACGCACCACCCGCCGCAATAGCGGTAAAGATGTTAGCACCGAAGAACCAATTAAAATATAGCTTAAAAATAGAGTAACAATTTTTGTTTTTCCTGTGGTGCGAAGTTTTTCCAAACTTCGCACTTTTTTGTTTTTAAAATTTACGTTTTATAAATAAAAAACTTACTTATAAAACACAAAATCGCCTTTTGATGATTTGTAAAATATAATTATTACATTTGT
>CAYTJB010000314.1:0-1500 GCA_964437995.1 uncultured Bacteroides sp.
CTCGCGAATGGGCTGATGCCATTATATTTGCGGTAATTGCTGCAACCATTATCCGTACATTCTTTATAGAAGCTTATACCATTCCTACTTCATCAATGGAAAAATCATTGTTAGTAGGTGATTTTCTATTTGTTAGCAAAATTAGCTATGGGCCTAAAATTCCGAATACACCTATTGCTTTTCCTTTTGCTCATCATACATTACCTTTTACGCAAAGTGTAAAGTCTTATTTAGAATGGATTAAACTGCCTTATTACCGTTTTCCAGGTTTTACTAAAATTAAAAATAACGATGTAGTGGTTTTTAATTATCCTGAAGGAGATACCCTTTCTACAAAAATTCAAAGTTCTCAAAGTTATTACGCATTAGTAAAAGAATACGGAAGAGAAAGAGTTTGGAATGATAAGGAAAATTTTGGTGACATTATTGCTCGTCCGGTTGATAAACGCGAAAACTTTATCAAACGCTGTCTCGGAATTTCTGGAGATAGCGTACAAATTATTGACAGACAAGTTTATGTAAATGGTAAAAAAGCTGAAAATCCTGTAGATCGTCAATTTAGTTATGAAATAATTACCAATGGCACACCTGTTTATAAAAAACAATTTAGAAGCATGGGAATATCAGAAGAAGATATAAATACTTTGTATCAACATAATGTTATTCCATTGACTGAAGAAGCTGTAAAAATCATTAAAACATTACCTAATGTTATTGATGTAAAACCTATTGTTTCGCCAAAAGATTTTTGGGATAATAGATTATTTCCTTATGATTCAAACTATCGTTTCAGTATAGATAATTATGGACCCATTTATATTCCAAAAGCTGGTGTTACTGTTGATATTAACACTACTAATATCTGTTTATACAAAAGACTTATCACAACTTACGAAGGTAATACATTGGAAATTAGAGATAATAAAATCTTTGTCAATGGAAAAGAAAGTAAAACATACACTTTCAAGATGAATTACTATTGGATGCAAGGTGATAATCGTCATAACTCAGCAGATTCACGTTTTTGGGGATTTGTACCCGAAGATCATATAGTTGGTAAAGCGTCTTTCGTATGGCTATCATTAGATAAGGACGAAAGTTTCTTTAAGAAAATAAGATGGAGTAAATTATTTAGGTTTATTAAGTAGTTGGAAGTCAGAAGACCGAAGACCGAAGTAAATAATATAGCGTTTTGAATTGGTATTGCTTACTTTTGTAATTCCGAGTGAGCGAGGAATCTCAATAAAATTAAAAATTCTTAGTGTCTTAGTGCCTTTGTGGCAAAAAAAATTAGAAGAAAGCAGTTGAGAATAAATTAAAAAACAGTTTAAATTAAAATAAAAACAATGAAAAAAGCAGAAATACATACCGCAAAAGGCATAATGAAAGTTAATTTCTTTGAAGAAGATGCACCAGCTACCGTTGAAAATTTTGTAAAATTATCAAAACAAGGATTTTACAATGGATTAAAATTCCATAGAGTAATTCCTGATTTTATGA
>CAYTJB010000314.1:1510-2998 GCA_964437995.1 uncultured Bacteroides sp.
TTGCCCTGATGGCAATGGAATGGGCGGACCAGGTTATACCATTAAATGTGAGTTAGATGGAAACAACCAATACCATGATAAGGGTGTACTTTCGATGGCTCATGCAGGAAGAAACACAGGTGGTTCGCAGTTTTTTATTTGCCATAATCGCCAAAATACGCAACATTTAGACAGAAACCATACTGCTTTTGGTAAAGTATATGAAGGCTTGGAAGTAATTGACCTTATTCGCCAAGGCGATAAAATTGAAAAAATTGTTATTATTGAAGAATAATACCGATACGGTATCTGTAATAGTCCAACAAATTATACTCTAACAGCTACTCTATCGGCATTACACCAAATTTTAACAAACTAATTTTTAGTAAGTAATGGTATAATCTAATCGTTTAATTCTTTATAAAAAGCCTGCAAAATAATATTTGCAGGCTTTTTTTTACAATTCAGCAAATAAAATTAGGAATTTTTAAAATAAATACTAATTTTGTACAACAAAAATACTAATATAATTAGCAAACAATATTAAATTAGCAAAGCTCAGCGTTATGACATTTATAGCAGAAAACATCAAGTTTTTACGTAAAAAAAAGCAGTTAACTCAAGATGAATTGGCTGTTAAAATTGGAGTAAAACGCTCTATGATTGGTTCCTATGAAGAATCTCGGGCAATTCCAAAGTTGCCTTTATTGCAAGCCATGGCATATTATTTTGATGTGCCTTTAAACGATTTGTTAGACAAAGATTTAAGCATTTTAGATTCAAATAATGAAAAATCTAAAGTTGACATAAAAGGCAGTAATTTAAGGGTTTTAGCCACTATTGTTGATAAAGAAAACAAAGAATTAATGACTGTAGTTCCCGAAAAAGCTGCTGCTGGCTACCTCAATGGATACTCTGATGTAGAATTTGTGGAGAGTTTAACAGCTTTTTCATTACCACTACCCGAAATTTCTTACGACAGAACCTATCGAATTTTTCAAATAAAAGGAGATAGCATGCAGCCATTACCAACAGGCACTTATATTATTTGCAGGTATTTAGATAATTGGTACAATATAAAAGATGGTAAAACGTATGTAGTACTTACCAAAGACGATGGTATTGTTTACAAAAGATTGTACAATAGATTGGAAGAATTAAAAACACTTGAAATGATTTCCGACAATCATTTATATCCACCCTTTAGCGTTCGCATCGAAAACGTATTAGAAGTATGGCAAGCCATTGGATTAATAAGCTTTCAGCTACCCGATTCGGATGTGCCTTCTTTATTCAAATTAAACACAATGTTTACTGAGCTAAAAACAGAGATAGATACGCTAAAAAAAGCAATTGGTTAAAACCTAAAATCTGTAAGAATTTTAGGATAAACAATTTGCTAACAAGAGTTATCAACAATATTTTAGTAATATGATAGTACTTAATTATTTGTTTTATAATAAATTAAGCAATTTTTATAAAAAAACTGAAGTGTTATTAACAAATTAT
>CAYTJB010000315.1:0-2985 GCA_964437995.1 uncultured Bacteroides sp.
GAAAAATTTACTGCACGTTCCTTAATTTCGTTCCAACTTAAAGCCATATAATATTGTTATTTTTACTAAACAAAAGTAATATATTTTGCTTATTTATAAAGAAATTTAAGCAAATAATATGTGTATCTTTTAAACTAATGAGATATAAATTAATTATTTTTCAAAAAAAAGATTTATTCAAAAATGTTTTATATTTTAGCAGTAATAAAATCCGAACACTATGCGAATAGAAAGAATCAATAAAAATCAAGAATATCAGGTCAATGATGATGTTGACCTCTCTTTAATAAATCCATTAATTGCTAAAGATACTTTTGCTAAGCTAACCGGTAAAGAAGCTGTTAATATCATCAAAAATATTAAAATAAAAGAAAGTAATTAAATGAACTCTTAGTGTCTTAGTGCCTTTGTGGCAAAAAAACTATCGTTTATGGAAAAGACAAAAGTAATTGTAGGATTAGGTAGTTGTGGTATAGCTGCCGGAGCCAATAAAACATATCAAAAGATTCAATCATTGATGAAAGTTGATAAGTTGGATTTTGAACTAAAGAAAACCAGTTGTATCGGCATGTGTTTCCGTGAACCATTGGTGGAAATCATTGACAAAAACGGTTCATATATTTATGGAAATGTAGACGAAAATCGTGCTATCGAAATTATCGAACAACATATTGGCAAACAAGAACCTATCAAAGAATATGTTGTAAAAACCGATTTATTCCATACCGAAGATAATAAGTTTTTTGAAGCACAAGTAAAAATTGCTTTACGGCATTGTGGAATGATAGACCCTGAATCCATTGAAGATTATGAGGCACAATTAGGTTATACTGCTATTCGTAAGATTGCAAAAGAAAAAATTACGTATGAAGCTGTTATTCAATCAATATTAGATTCAGGACTTCGTGGCAGAGGCGGTGGCGGTTTTTCTACCGGTATGAAGTGGAAATTTGCTCGAAATAATAAATCTGATGAGAAATACATTATCTGTAATGCCGACGAAGGCGATCCTGGTGCGTTTATGGATCGTTCGTTGTTGGAAGGCGACCCACATGCAGTACTGGAAGGCATGATAATTGGAGCTTATGCGATAGGTGCTACCGATGGTGTAATTTATTGTCGTGCAGAATATCCATTGGCAATCAAACGCTTAGAAATTGCCATTGAGCAAGCAAGAACAAAAGGCTATTTAGGTAAAAATATTTTGGGAATAAAAGATTTTAATTTCGATTTACACATCAAAGAAGGTGCCGGTGCATTTGTTTGTGGCGAAGAAACCGCCTTAATTGCCTCAATAGAAGGCGAAAGAGGTATGCCTCGCAAACGTCCTCCCTTCCCTGCTGAGTCGGGCTTATGGCGTAAACCTACTAATATCAATAATGTAGAAACTTATGCAAACATCCCATGGATTATTTGCAATGGTGCTGCCGAATATGCAAAATATGGAACTGAGAAAAGCAAAGGTACCAAGGTATTTGCCTTGGCAGGAAAAATTAATCATTCAGGATTGGTTGAAGTACCAATGGGTATAACTATACGCGATGTTATTTTTAAATTAGGAGGCGGTATTCCAAATGGTAAAAAGTTTAAAGCAGTTCAGTTGGGCGGTCCTTCGGGAGGTTGTATTCCTGAATTCCTTGCTGATACTATTGTTGATTACGATTCGGTAAATGCAACAGGTGCTATTATGGGCTCAGGTGGTATGGTGGTAATGGACGAAACCACTTGTATGGTTGATATTGCTAAATTTTTCCTCAACTTTACACAAGCCGAATCCTGTGGTAAATGTACTTTCTGCCGCATTGGTACTAAACGTATGTTAGAAATACTTAATCGCATTACCGAAGGCAAAGGAGAAGAAAGCGACATTGCCAAATTAGAAGAATTAGCTGTTCAAATAAAAGATAATTCACTGTGTGGATTAGGACAAACAGCACCCAATCCCGTATTGACGACATTGAAATATTTCCGCGATGAATATGAAGCCCATATTTTTGCAAAAAAATGTCCTGCAAAAGCCTGTAAAGCTTTATTAACCTACGAAATTATTACTGACAAATGCACGGGTTGTACAATATGTGCCGTTAAATGCCCTGTAAAAGCCATTACGGGCGAACGCAAACAGCCACATTTTATCAATCAGGAAATCTGCATTAAATGTGGAGATTGTTACAATAGATGTAAATTTGAAGCGATAACTTTACAGTAAAAAGTTTGTAAAGTTTTTAAAGTTCATAAAGTAAAAAGAATGAAAGTAACTAGATTTGAGGATATAATAGCTTGGCAAAAGTCGAAAGAACTTGCTACTAATATTTATACTTTATTTAGTGAAAGTAAAGATTTTTCATTTCGCGACCAAATTCAAAGAGCTGCGGTTTCTATTATGAACAATATTTCTGAAGGTTTTGAGAGAAAAAGTAACAATGAATTCAAGCAATTTCTATACATTGCAAAAGGATCGTGTAGCGAAGTTCGCTCCATGCTTATCCTTGCACTTGAACTTAAAAAGATAACAAAAGATGAATATACAAAACAACATACATTAGCAGAAGAAATTTCAAAAATGCTTTCAGGTTTTATTAAAACACTGTAAGCACTTTATGAACTTTACAAACTTTATAAACTTTATAAACTGATATACAAATGAGTACAAGTTTAAATATAGTATTAAACGGTGAAATAATCAGCGCTTATTCCGATGAAACCATTTTGGATGTAGCTAACAGAAATAATATCCAAATTCCTACTCTTTGCAACGATCCACGCATTGAACCTTATACATCTTGTTATGTATGTGTAGTGGAAGTAGAAGGAATGAAAGGCTTACAACCTTCGTGTTCTACCAAAATAAGAGAAGGCATGGTAATTATTACCGAAAACGAAAAAGTAAAGAAAGCACGCAAAACCGCGTTGGATTTGCTATTGAGTAATCATTATGCAGATTGCACAGGACCTTGTAAGCAAACCTGTCCGGCAGGTGTAGAT
>CAYTJB010000316.1:0-237 GCA_964437995.1 uncultured Bacteroides sp.
TTCAAATGCTACTATCTTAGCTGAAAAAGTGAATGCTTCTTATACCAATAACTTTGATAAAATTGATTTACAAGCCGATTTGTATATTATAGCAGTTTCTGATTCAATTATTTCAGAGATTTCAGAAAAATTATTGTTAATAAATAAATTAGTGGTTCATACTGCTGGTACAGTTGATATAGAAATTATTAAATCAATTTCTGCAAATTATGGTGTTTTTTATCCTTTGCAAACTTT
>CAYTJB010000316.1:247-2982 GCA_964437995.1 uncultured Bacteroides sp.
CACTAAGACATAAAAGTTTTAAATCAAAATTAAAAATACAATACAAAAATAACAATTGATTCTTAGTGTCTTAGAGCCTTTGTGGCAAGGAAAAATTTAACCCTTGATTCGCATTAATAACTAAAAAAGAAAAATTGAACGAAGCTTTTTTGTATATAATTAATAACCAATAACTTTTTACCAAATTGCAATCAATAGAAAAAATAGTAATCATAGGTGCAGGGAGCCTCGCTACAAATTTAGCGGTGGCATTGCACAATAATGGATTACAGATTTTGCAAATTGTAAACCGAACACTTTCAAATGCTACTATCTTAGCTGAAAAAGTGAATGCTTCTTATACCAATAACTTTAATAAAATTGACTTGCAAGCCGATTTGTACATTATAGCAGTTTCCGATTCAATTATTTCAGAGATTTCAGAAAAGTTATTGTTAAAAAATAAATTAGTGGTTCATACTGCTGGTACAATTGATATGGAAATTATCAAATCTATTTCTTCAAATTATGGTGTTTTTTATCCTTTGCAAACTTTTTCAAAAACAGAAATTATAGATTTTAAAAACATACCTATTTGCATTGAAGCAAATTCTTTAGATAACGAAGCATTACTAATTGAATTAGGAAAGAAAATATCAAATAATATTCAGAAAACTACTTCCGAACAAAGAAAAATTTTGCATATTTCAGCAGTATTTGCTTCTAATTTTACTAACTATATGTATTTGGTTGCTGATAAAATGTTGTCAGAAAACCAATTATCTTTTGATTTACTAAAACCACTTATTCATAGAACTGCCGAAAAAGTACAAACACAACAACCCGAAAATGCACTTACCGGACCTGCTCGGCGTAATGATATAGTGGTAATGCAAGCACATTTACAATTGTTAGAAAATCATCCCGAATATCAAAAAATTTATAAACTTATTAGCGATAATATTAATAAGCATTTTCATCAATCCTAAAAAAACAAGAAATGTCAAATTACAAAGAAAAACTACAACCGATAAACACATTTATTTTCGATTACGATGGTGTATTACCGATGGAAAAGTATTGGTAATAAACGAAAATGAGCAACTTCGTACTGCAAATGTTAAAGATGGATACGCTCTGCAATATGCTGTAAAAAAAGGATACAGAATTTGTGTTATTTCGGGAGGTAAATCTGCATCAATGACGCAACGAATGGAAAGTTTAGGAATAACCGATGTTTTCTTGGGTGTTGAAAAAAAAATAGAAGTTTTTAATAAATATTTATCCGATAACAATTTAGATAAGTCGCAAGTACTTTACATGGGCGATGATATACCAGATTATGAAGTAATGCTAAGTGTAGGAGTGTCAACTTGTCCAGCAGATGCAGCTACTGAAATAAAAGCAGTTGCTGATTATATTTCCGATGCCAAAGGTGGCGAAGGATGTGTGAGAGATATTATTGAACAAGTACTTCGTTTACACAATAATTGGTTCCACAAAGAAGCATTTCATTGGTAACAGAAACGTTAAATCTCTAATATTTACTCACTGTCTACTGAGTTTTTGTAGTTGTATTTCGCAGTGACATAATATCTTTATCAAAAAGATATAAGCTATGTGCTCCAATTAAGTTCAATTTATCAAGAATATTTCTTACTGATTTTTCTTCTTCAATTTGCTCATTCACAAACCACTGAATCCAATTATTGGTAGAAAAATCCTTATCTTCAATACAAACTCCAACAATTTCATTGATTGACTTAGAAATATATTTTTCATGTTTAAAAACTTGTTCAAATACATCGCGAATATCAACGTAATCAAGAGGAGGTTGTTTAATAGCAGGAATAATTGCTTTTCCGCCTCTTTCATTTATATAAGCAACAAATTTTAACATGTGCATGTGTTCTTCTTCAGCTTGAGCATATAACCATTGAGCAGTTCCTTCAAAACCACTATTTTCAGCCCAAGAAGCCATTGCAAGATACAAATTTGAAGAATATAATTCTTTTTCAATTTGAGCTACTAAAATATTTTCTACTTTTTGTGTTAACATGATATATAAGTTTTAAAAATTTTAGTAAAGATAACAAAAAAGTGCTATACATTGTTCAAATATTTATATATTTTTTTAAAATTCCTTATTTAGAATCATTCTTTTTAGTGATATATTATTAATTTTAGATTATTTTAATATTTTTTTTTCTACTTTTGCGTTACTAAAATAATATTGAAATTATTATACTATGCTTAATATATTTATAATATCTTGTAACTATTTAACAGTATGATAATTGAAAGACAAAAAGATAAATTTCATTCAAATTAAACAGTTTTTTAACAATTAATATTTTGTTGTTCTAAAATATTTTTTGTTATTTTACAGTCTCGTTTGGGAGCTTTTACATAAATATATTTACTATGAGAAGTAAAATTTTTACGTTTTTACTATTTTTATTTGTTGCAAATACTATGGTTTTTGCACAACAGGAAGCTCAGTTTAGCCAATTCATGTTTAATACAATGGCTATAAATCCTGGCTATGCTGGAAGTAATGGAGCTATTTGCCTCAACACCTTTGGCAGACAACAATGGGCAGGATTTAAAGACCCCGATGGTAGCAGTACTGCACCTCAAACGTTTTTATTTTCTATTGATGCACCGATTAAATTTTTACATGGTGGTTTGGGTGCTGTTGTAAGTAAAGATAAAGCAGGTTTTGAAAATAACACCCATTTTCGTTTGGCTTATGC
>CAYTJB010000317.1:0-2932 GCA_964437995.1 uncultured Bacteroides sp.
CCAGCAGGTTCTCACCACTTTTCTTTACCACGTTTAATGTAATTACATTTTTTCTGTCGAGTGTAGCATAGCTCTCTCTTTCCTTAAAATCGTCTTTTATTTCGGCTATATCTTTCAAATATGCCAACGCACCGCTCGATGATTTAATAACAATGTTTTTGATAACATCCATGTTTTTAAATTCACCAGCAATGCGAATACTTCTTTTCATACCTTGCATTTCAATAGATCCTCCCGAAATGGTAAGGTTTTCAGTTGCAATAGCACGCTCAATATCAGATAACGAAACACTTGCAGCTTGCATTTTATACATATCTACATTAATCTGAATTTCGCGATCCAATGCACCCACAATGTCCACACGTGTAATTTCTTTTAAAGATTCTATTTCATCTTGCATTTCATCGGCATACTTTTTAAGCCTGTCCAATTCAAAGTCGCCCGAAATATTGATATACATAATCGGAATTTCAGAAAAATCTATTTCCATTACCGAAGGGTCTTTCAATAAATCGTTGGGTAAATCGGGTTTCGATTTATCAACAGCATCTTTCACTTTTTGCTTGGCATCAGCTACTTCTACACCTGTATTAAACTCTACAATAATAGAAGAAAAATCTTGAATAGAATTACTAGTGATTTTTTTCACACCATTAATTGATTTCAAATTCTTTTCTATAGGACGAGTAACCAAGTTTTCCATATCTGTAGGCGAAGTGCCGGGATATATTGTAGTAACAATCATTTGCGGAATTACCAACTCGGGAAATTGTTCCTTTGGAATAGAGTTATAACTAATCATTCCAAAGATGGCAATTATAAAAGCCAGCACATAAATACTGGTTTTATTGTCAATAGCCCAACTGGTTCCGAAAAACTCTTTTAATTTTTCTTTTTTCATTTTTGTAATATTTTTTATTTCTTAAATTTAAAGTGTATAATAATTTTTTATATCTTTTTTTACCACTAAGACACTAAGGACACTTAGAAGCACTAAGATTTTTATTCTTTTGGTAGTTTTGCAAATTCATTTGAAACTAAAGAAACTAATTGTTGAGTGATATTTTCGCAATGAAAATTTATGAGTAAACCTTTAGGTTTATTAGCTAAAACAAGATAAGATAATAATTGTGCTTTATACAATGGTATCATAGCTTCTACAGCTTTAAGTTCAATAATAATTAAATCATTAACCAATAAATCTAATTTAAAATTCCCATCAAGTTCTTTTCCCTTATAAAAAATTGGCACATAAAGCTGTTTCTCTACTTTTAAATTACAAGATTCTAATTCTTCAATTAAACATCTTTCATACACTGATTCTAATAAACCAGGTCCTAATTGTTTATGAACCTCTATTGCACAACCAACAATTTGATAAGCAATATTATTTATATACTTTTGTGTAATCATATTAATTAATTGATTTTCTTAGTGTTTCTAAGTGCACTTAGTGTCTTAGTGGTTAGTCTTTAAAATTTAAAATTGAATAGATTTACCATCTTCTAAATCCTGAAATCCGGTAACAATAATTTGGTCGCCTGCTTTTAAGCCTTCGATAATTTCAACATTTCCATTGTAGTCGAGCCCTGTTTTAATTACACGTTTTTTGGCGATATTTGTTTTTGCACCTTTTTCTGAAACATATACATATTTGCTAGCGGCATCTTTTTGAATAATATTTACAGGAATTACAACAGTATTTGGGTTTTTATAATCGTTAATTTTAACCAATGCAATCATATTGGCACGAAACTCAATTTTGCCAGCATTTAACCTCGACTCTATCATAAAAGTACGATTTACTGGATTGATAAATTTGCTTGAAAAAGAAATCGTAGTTTCAACTTCTTCGTTAAAATCAGGAAATTTTATAACAACTTTGTCGCCTTTTCTTACCTTTTGCGAATAAGCCTCTGCTACCTCTGCTACTACCTTAACTTTGCTGAAATTTACCATACGAAATGCCGGCATATTAGGTGCGGGAGTAGCTACTTGCCCAACTTTTAAACCAATTTCTTCAATTGTTCCGGTAATTGGAGCAATAACTTTGGTCATTTCTAACTGTTCGTTCAGCGATTTCATTTTCTTTTCCATTGCTTCTTTGTTGTTTTTTGCTGACAAAAACTGTACTTCTGAACCAATTTTTTTGTCCCACAAATTCTTTTGTTTTATGTACAAATCATTGGCAAAAGCAAGTTGTGTTTGCAATTCGTCCATACCTTGCTTAATAATGGCATCGTCCATTTGAGCAAGTAGCTGTCCTTTTTTTACAGCATCGCCTTCTTTAACATAAACAGCTGTAACAATTCCCGACATTTTAGGAGCAACATAAATATTGTCTTCACCATCAACAGAGCCTTGTACTTCTACATAATGGTTAAATTCTTGCATTTTTACTTCAGCCACTTCTACTAAAGTTACTTTGGTGGTAGAATCGCCATTTTCGGTAGCTATTTCTTTTTGTAATGTTGCTATTTGCTCTGCCAACTTATCGTGCTGACTTATTAATTTATCGAGTTGCGTTTTTTTATCGCTTTTACCGCATGCAACTACTGTTAATACTATACTTACTATGATTAAAACCTTTTTCATTTTTTTGATTTTTTATATTGTTTTTATACTATGATTTTTATTTTAATAATTTTTCAAGTTTTGTGTAAGATGAAGACATTTCAATTATTGAAGAAAAATAATTGGACTGTGCTTGCAAATATTGATTTTGTGCTTGAGTTAATTCTAAACTACTGATAATTCCTTCTTTATATTTTATAATGGATTTGTCGTAGATTTTAAAAGCCAAATCTTTGTTCATTTTATTGGTTTGGTATTTGTTCATTGCAGTTACAAAAGCCGATTGATTATCAGAAAATTGCAACTGTAAACCCATTGATAATTGTTGTTTGCCATTTTTAATTTTCTCTAAATCCAA
>CAYTJB010000318.1:0-2912 GCA_964437995.1 uncultured Bacteroides sp.
AATATTGCAGTTGTTCAACGTACTCATAAACCGCTTACAGTTGTGGTATCGTTAAATAGTTGGTCGTTGTCTTTGCCCAATAAATTGTCGTAATTTTCATACCCAGTTTTGGGAATTTTAATTTCGTAAGTCTTTTTTGCTTTATTGGTAAGTTGTTTGTTGCGTAGCCATGGGTTAAAGTCTTTTAAAATGCGGTAAGTAATATTATTGGCTTTAGCAAAATCAACCAAACTGCTAATGCTGGTATCAATGGTAACGATATTGTATGGAATAGGTGGATACAAATCTTTTAATCGCAAATAATAGCCATATTTAACCGGTTGTGAGTAAATTGTTTTAAGTGCAAGAATACGATATATATAGCGTGAGGTTTCGTCGTTAAGATACAAATCGTAATAAGAAGATACGTTTTGAGCTTCGAGTGAGCGTTTTATACCAAACTCGCCCATGTTGTAAGATGCAGCAGCTAAAGTCCAGTTATTAAACATATTATAAGTGCTTTTTATAAATTTACAAGCAGCTTCGGTGGCTTTTTCAATATGGTAGCGTTCATCTACTTCTTCGGTAATTTCCAAGCCATATTTTTCTCCTGTAGGCTTTACAAATTGCCAAAATCCTACGGCACTGGCTGGCGAAACTGCATTAAGAAAACCGCTTTCTATCAACGCAAGGTATTTGAAATCGTCCGGAATATCATTTTTTTTAAGAATGGGTTCAATAACAGGAAACCAACGGTAGGCACGTTTGAGCATCAACATGGTATTGGACTGCCAAAAAGTATTGGTAAGCAATTCGCGTTCTAAGGATTCGCGAACATAAAACATTTTTACGGGTACTTCTTCGTTGCAAAACGTTAACTTAGAAGGTACTTCTGCCGAAAAAAGTTTATAATTGGTTTGAAATGCTTTTCGGTAATTTTCGTCAGAATTTTTTTCGTGTTGCGACGAATAAATAAAATATTTACCCGAAATCAATGCAATTACTGTAAAAAAAATTGTAAAAAGTAAACGTTTAATATTCATAAAGAGGCAGATAAAGGTGTATGAGTAGTTAACGCTCAAAAGGCTTTATATATTGTACAAAATTAACAAAAAAAAATGAAATTTAGCTACAAATAATTTTATCCATCGAAATCCCAATATTATTTTCCAAATCTATCATTGCATTGATTAAAAAAGCCTTTTTAAACAAGTAAATATCCGACAGTTTGATTTCATCTTCAATAATTACAGCTTTGCTAAGCAATTGCTCTCTTTTGGTGCCTTTAAGTAAAGGCAACGAAGGAGTTATTAGCTTTTTCCCATCGCTAAAAACAATATTACAATACGAAGTATCAGTTACCAAACCATTGTGAACAATCAAAACATCATCGCATTCGCCTTTTAATGAATACAAACGGTTAATAACATCGCGGTTTTGGTACTTGTATTGATATTGAATAGAATTATCGTGTACTATTTTTAAAGCGTTAATAGTGCGAATGCGATAAGGTATTATTTCTATTTTTTCAATATTTCTGCCATAAATAATCCTGCATTTATAGATGTCATTGCTAATGTTCTTTGGTAAATTAATTTCGTTTTCGAGTTGCAATGGCTCATCAATACCGAATAACTCATACCTCGAACGATTAAAACGCTCGTTGTGCAAGCCGATATTTTGCAAAATACCGTTTTCAAGTTTTATGGTTTCAAGCAATTGGCACATATACTTTATCAATTAATTCCTGATATTCTTTTACTACATCACTTTTTGCTGTGATGCCACCACCACTTTTGTAAATCATACCTTGTGGCGTTTTTTCAATAAATCGTATCATTACACCGCTATCTAAATTTTCGCCATCAAAATAGCCCATAATACCTGTATAATAACCTCTTGCATATTGCTCGGCTTCGCTAATAATTTCGATGGTTTTCTTTTTGGGTGCTCCCGAAATAGAGCCTGCAGGAAGCAACTTGAAAATTAAATCGCCAATATGCTTATTATAATCAGAAGGCAATTCGCCACTAATTTTAGAACTAACCTGCAAAAGATGTTTATTGCTGGTTTTCAGATGATCAATATATCTAAATTTTTCAACCGTTACATTTTTGGCTACCATGCTAAGATCGTTGCGAATAAGGTCAACTATGGTGTAATGCTCTGCCGTTTCTTTTTCGTCCGATAAAATAATTTGTTCGGCATTCGGAATACTCGCATCTATGGTACCTTTCATCGGAAAAGAAGTGATAATTTGTTGATTTATCTGCACAAATATTTCGGGCGAAAACACTACAAATTCATCTTTATAACAGAGTTTGTACTTGGCTTGGCTTTTATAAAAAATAGTTTGCAACGATAAATTGGTTTCAATAGATGTAGGTTGTGTAAGGTTTGCCAAATAAGAATTTCCATAATTCAAATGGGCTATTATTTTATTGAATGTTTTTTGATAGGTTAGAAAATCAACAGGTTTTTTTTTGAAATAAAAATCAGAGCTATTTTTAGTTATTTCATCTGATTTTACATTGCTAATGCCGTTGATGTCGAACATTACATCTTTAGGTGTTTTATCAAAGCTATAAACAATAGGCTTTTTCATTTCATAATCAATAATAAACAGAAAGGGAGTTCTTGCTGCACCTAAGTTATTCATTGTATTAATTGCCTGTTTCATTCTATTGATTTTCTTATGCAAAAGTATTATTATTTTAATTTTATATGACATTTAATACACAAAATCGACAATTAAAGCTCATTTACCTATTTATTAATCTCAATTGTAATTAAACCTTTTCTGTTTTTATTTATCAAATAAAACTAAGTAAATAATAATACGCAAGTATTTCCTTAAATCGGAGTCTAAAATATATTATACCAAAGTGATTTATAAATTAGTTCATTTCGGTATTACATAAAATTAATTCACA
>CAYTJB010000319.1:0-2873 GCA_964437995.1 uncultured Bacteroides sp.
TAGGTTTGCGAAAAGCTTGTTGCTGTTGCAAAAATCATTAAAAATAAAAAGGTAATTTTTTTCATAGGAAATTTGTTTTAAAAATTCGTTGTAAAGATATAAATTATTTCAGGAAATCAATCTAAAATTTGTAAAAAATTCTATCTATCTATCTATCTATCTATCTATCTATCAAATTATTGCATATAAAATATCTATTGTGCAAAGTTTGAAGCTAACTATTTCACAATTGAAGTTACAAACTTCAAAAATTAAAAAAGTGCGAAGTTCGAAAACTTCGCACAACTATTGGATTAAGCCTTTCGCGGCAGATATTGAGATTACACATAGCTTATATCCATGTTGAATCAAATGCAGATGCAACAAGTTTTATTATTACGTTATAAATCTTGAATTTTTATTTCACAATCTTAGCTTCCAAAATCATATTTAGCAATGCCCCTACATCTTTAGATGATACATTATTGTTAGGGTTAAACGTGTTTACTCTATGAACAAAGACCATATCGTACTCAGGAATAACAATAACATAATGACCTCCCATACCTCTTGCAGAATAGCTTCCTTCTTTGAGTTTTACATTTTGAAAGTGAGAAAACTTATTATTATCCTTTGCAATCCACCACATATAACCATATCCATCAGCTTTATAAATAGTAGCATCCGAAAAATAAGTAGTACTTTCTTTTACCCAATTAGCTGGTATAACTTGCTTATCGTTCCATTTACCATTCCGCAACATTAATAAGCCAAAACGAGCAAGATCGTGAGCTGTTATTGTAAACATATATGCTTCATGAATTGACCTTCCTGTTTTAAAAGAGCTTCCATTATCAACTGTAAATCTTTCCATTTGAATGGGATCGGCAATATCATCTTTTAAAGCTTGAAATATTTTTTTCTGAGTCAGTTTTTCAAAAATAGTACCTAAAACATTAAAATCCCAATTGTTGTATAACCAAAATTCACTAGGTTTAAACATATCCTTTGATGGTTTTAATTTGTGCATTGCATCGTTTTCTGCTTCGGCAGTATGAAAAACACCTGAGCGAGCTTTCAAACAATCTCTTATGGTAGCTTTTTTTTCTTGCTCCGACAAAGGTGGTTCGTCATCAATGCCAAGTTCTGACATGGTTTTATCTAAATTTATGGTGCCATTTTCAACATATTTTCCATACATAGCACTTAGCACACTTTTTCGCATCGAATGTGTTAAATAAAGTGAATCCACTTTACCCCATTCATCAAGGACTACTCCATTAACAATAATGGTAACAGCAGCAGTTTTTAATGTTTTTGAAAACTCTTTGGCTTTAGCAAGTTTTGCTGATGAGTATCCTAAATCTTCCGGTTTTTGTACTTTTTCCCATGTTTTTGCTGGGTATTTATTTACCGATTGGCTGAAAACTGAATATGCACTGAAAATTAGAATAAGTGCAATTGTTGTAATTTTTCTGGTTAATTTTATTGTCATCATTTTTGATATTAAGATTATAAATAAATTAATGATAAATAGCTATATTTTACTATATTTTTATTTATTAAATGGAATAATAAAATTTTTGTTAGGAGTAATATACATTTTATTGTTAAAATAATCAAAGATAATATCAAACTTCATAAAAAGCGGAAGTCCAATTACACCTAAATTATTTGGATGTACACGTGAGGTTTTTTCATCTCCAAAAATTGCAGTAGGGTTTTCAAATTTATATTTTCCAAAAGTAAAGCTTTTAATTTTACCACTATACTCTGGCGTTTTTCCTTGTGCTCCATAACTAAATGTTGGTTTTACATCAGATGGCAACTGGATATTAAATTTATTATTTAAAGCAATTTTTAAAGGATAAATCCCACCTAAATCAATATCAATACGGTCGTTGTATGTTTTACCATCAGGCATAGTATAAGCAAAAGGTACAGAGTGTGTTCCTGAATCGTTTAATTTCATGTCTAGAACACTTCCTTTTTCTTTGTATTTGAATTGTTTGGGATTATGTAGTATAATTTCTAGTTTAATAAAGTCGAATTCAACGATAAAGTGTTTAAAAAAAGTGTTGCAAAGTTGACCATCAGTACCAGGAAAAGCTTTTGCAAAACCTGCACTTGCAGGTGAAACTATTACTGGTTGCTCATAAAACTCAATATCTATAAATTTTAAAGTAAGATTAGTTGATGTATATGCTTGGGTTGGGTCTCCCTCGCCCGTTCCTCCAACTGTAGATTCTCCTATTGGTTTTAAAGAAAGTTCTTCAACTAAAGAGGAACCCAATAGCCAAACCTGATCCCATAACACCCCATTGTCAATCATTAACTTAGCTTTTTTACCGTTTATTTCCAACTCCATTAAAGGTTTCCCATTGTGCATTTTAAATGGTATTTTTATGGGAGCATTTCCTTCTTTTAGAATCTTATAAGTACCTGGTCCTTTATTTATTGCTATTAACGAATCCTGTTGGGTTTGTGATATTATATCAGTTTGTGTTAAACAGAAAATAATAAAAATAAAAAATAGTTTTTTCATTCTTTCGTATGCTTTAAATTATTATTTGTTTTATAAACTACAAATCATTTTTTTATGTAATTAAATCTATCACCTGGAAACTTTGCATAATTAGTTAGTTTGCCAGGAAATTTTGTGCACACTGCATTTGAAAATCTGGCACATTCATTTGCATCGGCATGCATGGAGAAGCTAACGGCAGGTTTTAGTGTTTCTATTACATAATAATTCCCAATTTTAACTGCTTCAACATCGGGAAAACCGCAACCATTAACAGGGAAAAAGGCAATATCAACTTTCTTTTTTAAATTAGCCAAATAATCTATTTCGTTTTTAAAATCTGAAGCTAATTCTCTTGATTTATTTACGT
>CAYTJB010000320.1:0-2866 GCA_964437995.1 uncultured Bacteroides sp.
ATATCTGATTATCAGGTAAATAAATAATTAATTAATTTAGATGCGTTTGCCCTGTTAAATGTCCATTATACCAAATGTATATATATTTAAACTTTTTACTTTCAAATTCTACGATTCTTATTATTTTTGTAGTGATTTAATAAAGCAATAATGATTAAAATTTCAGCAGTATCTTATCTTAATACATTTCCATTTATATATGGATTAGAAAATGCAGGCTATTTGCATGATTTTGTTGTAGAAAAAGATGTACCCGCAATTTGTGCCGAAAAACTATTGAGTGGCAAGGTAGATATAGGTTTAGTGCCTGTTGCTGCAATTCCGCTTTTGAAAAATGCTGAAATTATTACCGACTACTGCATTGGTGCTTTAGAAAAGGTAAAAACAGTTTTATTGCTAAGCAATCAGCCTTTAAATAATATTTCAAAAATATACCTCGATTTTGAATCGCGTACTTCGGTGCAGTTGG
This sequence comes from uncultured Bacteroides sp., assembly GCA_964437995.1. Taxonomy (GTDB): domain Bacteria; phylum Bacteroidota; class Bacteroidia; order Bacteroidales; family JACABE01; genus JACABE01. The sequence goes on from CAYTJB010000320.1 coordinate 470, forward strand.
TTAAAGTATTGGCTCAAAATTATTGGAATATTAGCCCATGCTGGGAAAAACTTGATACTGATTTTAACCACAAATTGAATGCTAATGAAGCGGTAGTGCTTATTGGCGACAAAACCTTTACCGCCACAGAACATTATCCTTATGTTTATGACCTTGCCACAGAGTGGTACAGCTTTACTGGCTTGCCTTTTGTGTTTGCTTGCTGGGTTGCCAACAAAAAACTTCCCGAAAACTTTATTGCCGATTTGAATAAAACATTAAAATACGGTGTAAATCATATTAACGAAACAGTTGCTGTCTTTAAAAAAGATATTCCCGCAAATGTAGATGCAATAGATTATTTTACTAACAACATTAGCTATCAGTTAGACGATGCTAAGCGAAAAGGAATGGAGTTGTTTTTTAAGTACTTGAAAAAGGTAGAAGGAGGATATTAAAAATATCTATAGTCATTTTCTTAAACGCTACAGGTTTTACAATACTGTCAGATTTAGTAAAATCAATACAAATTCTTAAAATTCAATTTTATAGCTTATATTTGGTAAAAATACGGCTTCACGTCTTTCGACAATAGTTTTAGTTATATAATTATATTGAAAGCCCGAAAACTCTTCATACATCGTAGCATTGATAATTTTTAGTGCAAATTCATGCGAGGTTTTCTTTTTGTTTATTTTATAACTGGCTGTAAAATGAAAAGTAAATGCAGCAGGAAACTGTTTAGAAAATGCTTTTGTTTCATCAAAAATTGCGTCTTGTGCAGCTAATGATGCTGTTTCATTAATAGGCGAATAGTGGTCGCCACCTTGATAACTAAGACGAGTATTTAAACCTAAAGTATTTTGTTTGGTTTTACCCATTTGCCATTCTTTGCCAATTAAAAAATTGAAAGCATAGTTTCTATTATAGCGTGTATCTCTCCAAATATTATCACCACCATTATATTCCGAATTAAACAAGGAAGCTGATAACATATAATAATAACCTTGTGACAAATATTTTTCAAACGTAATATCTACACCATAGTTTCTTCCTTTGCCTGAATTTTGAAGTTTTTCATTAAAAAACCAATCATTTTGCGTATTAATAAGCGAAAATGAACTATCACTTATTACAGGAACATTGAATAATTGTTGATAATAAGCTTCTATTTTAAAATGTGTAAATTCTGAAAAACTCACATCATAACCCAATACTAAATGGTGCGATTTTGTAAAGTCGAGATTTTTGTTAATAGGATCATTACCATACAGACTGTTTTTTGCAAAATAATAGTTTAAGCGTTCCAATCTACTGTGCAAACCATAGCCAAAACTTAATAATTGCTTAGGTGTAAATTGATATTTAATTCCTATTCTTGGCTCAATGGTGTAGTGATTGTTTAATGCAAATAATTGTCCGTTAATACCGAGATTCATTGTAATTTTTTCAGATAGATTTATAGTGGAATTTGTATAAGCAGCTAATAATGTGCTGTATCCATTCTCATCTTCTATAGTTTGTAATGGATTGCCAAGCTGAACAGCATTTTTAAGTAAAATATTATACATCAGCCCTGTTGCCGAAAATCCAATTTTATTGGTATGTTTGGCACTAAATTTTGTGTTTAAAAACGATGATAAAACAAAATTCCAGTTTGTATTGTTAACTTTATTTTTTGGTAAAAATGAAAGGTTGCTATCTAATCTATCCGTTGTAAAATCAATACCATTAATAGTTGCAGCTAATGTTGATTTAACATATTGCTTATTATTTAAAAATATTTTATGACTTATACCTGATGCTCCCATATATTGCTTTACATCCTGTTTGTCTTTATCAGCATCATATTCCCATTTACTTTTGTCAGTTTTTGCTTTAGCTCCAGAACCATCTATTAAACCAATTCCCCAAACAGAAAATATTCCTGCTTTTTTGGTTGGAAAATTTAGTTTAAACGAAAGGTCTTGGTATCTGACGCCACCAGCATTTTCGGGCATAATAGGTTCAAGCAAAGCTAAGGTTGAGTAGCGATAATTAAAAAGGTAGGAAGAGCGTTTGCCTTTTTTAAAAGGACCTTCGGAAGAAAAATCAATACCCATTAGTCCCAACTGAAAAGTATGTTCGTGTTTGGTATTATTTCCGTTTCGCATAAAAATATCAAATACACCCGATAGTGCATTGTTGTATTCAGCAGGGAAAGCACCTAAGAAAAAGTCGGAATTAGCCAAAAGTTGGCTACTAAGAGCTGTGAGTCCGCCGCCACCAAAAGCAGCCATATCGGCAAAATGATTAGGATTTGGGATTTCTATTCCTTCTATTTTCCATTGTAAAGCCTGTGGATTATTACCTCTTACTACAATAGCATTATTGCCAACATTGCTTGATACACCAGCAAAAGCCGAAACCAATCTTGCA
>CAYTJB010000321.1:0-2780 GCA_964437995.1 uncultured Bacteroides sp.
TAAACATTCTTGGTATGCTTGATAATCCAACAGATGGTGCTTATTTATTTGATGGCGTGGATGTAGCAAAACACAACGAAAGTAAACGTACTCAATATCGAAAAGGTAATATTCAGTTTGTTTTCCAAAGTTTTAATTTGATTGACGAATTAAATGTGTTTGAAAACGTTGAATTGCCACTTCTTTATCTAAAAGTTGGTAGCTCTGAGCGTAAAAAAATGGTAATGGATATTCTAGAACGCATGAAAATTGGTCATCGCAGAAAACATTTTCCACAGCAATTATCGGGCGGGCAACAACAACGTGTAGCTATTGCAAGAGCCATTGTGCCTAATCCAAAATTGATATTGGCAGATGAGCCTACTGGTAATTTAGATTCGAAAAACGGTATTGAAGTTATGAACCTATTATCAGAACTTAATAAGCAAGGAACTACTATTATTATGGTAACACACTCACAACGTGATGCTGCTTTTGCTCACAGAGTTGTAAATTTATTTGACGGACAAATTGTTACCGAAGAAGTTGCTAAAGCTCAACAAAGTTTATAATATTATGAAGAAGATTGGAATTATTGGCTTATTTATTTTTTTAACTTTTATAAGTTCAGAAATTGCATTTTCGCAGGCTATATGGACACTCGACCAGTGTATAAAATACGCATGGGAAAATAATTTCTCTATTCAAAATCAAGACTTGGGTGTAAAAATTCGGGAAGCAGATTACCGACAATCGAAATACGATATTTTGCCATCTCTAAATGCTCAATCTTCTTTTAACCAGTATTTTGGACGAAGTATTGACCCAAGTTCAAATAACTATGTGGATGTAAAGTTTTTTTACAATTCTTATGGAGCTTATTCTTCTGTAGATATTTTTAACGGGTTTGTAAAGCTCAATACCATTGGTATGCAACGATACAATTTATTGGCAGAAAAAAATAAATTGCAACAAGTTAAAAATCAGATTGCTTTTACTGTTATCAATAGTTATTTTGATGTATTGCTAAAAAATGGGCTTTTTACAATTGCAAAAGAAAACTTTCAGCTTTCGCGAACCCAACTCGACTATACCATAAAATTTGTAGAAGTAGGAAGGAAACCAGAAACAGATGTTTTAGAAACAGAAGCCAATTTGGCTGCCGACAGTTTTTTGTTGGTTCAGTCGAATAACATGATGGAACAGGCTTTTCTCGATTTAAAATACCAAATGAATTTACCACTCGAAAAAAGTTTAAATATTGACACACTTATTATCTCTATTTTTTCTGGCACTTTGGATTCGCTAACTACTAATGAACTGTTCCGAAAGGCATCAATTACCTTACCTGAATTAGATATTGCAAAAAACCAGTTAATGGCAGCAAAAAAAGCTGTACAAATCAGCAAAGGTGCATTTTCGCCTTACATCAGTTTGTCGGCAGGCTGGAATTCGCAATACACAGAAACTAATCGTGACCTAAATGACAGAATTATTCCTTTTTCCGACCAAATGTCTAATAATTCTAATGAGTTTATTGCTTTTGGAATCGGAATTCCAATTTTCTCAAAATTCTCGAAATACACACAATTAAAAAAATCAAAATTGCAATACCAACAAGCAAAGCTTCAATATGATGATGAAACGTACAAGCTAATGATGAGTGTGAATAAATCATTAACTGATTGGAAAGCAGCTCGGGCTGAATATGAATCTTCGCTAAAGCAACTCCAACAAAACCAAAAGGCTTATGAAGCTGCTGAGAAAAAATTAGATAAAGGACTTATTAATATTATTGAGTTTTCTGTGCAGAAAAACAAGTGGTTTAGAGCAAAAACAGAAACTCTAAGAACAGGATTACAAGTATTGTTAAAAGAAAGATATATCCGTTTTTTAATGACAGGTTCATTAATTTAGGACTAATTATTAACATTAAAATTATTTAAAAGTGGAAAATTATACAAAAGACGGAATGGATAAAATTATCGTAGAAAAACGATGGATTAAGAAAAAATATTGGAAATTTATTATTGGCGGTGTTGTAATGATTGCAATTATTTTGTTTTTTGCACTCAAAGATTGGACTAATACCATACGTGTTGATAAAGAAAAAATTACCGTTGCAACCGTTTTTAATGGTGTTTTTAATGATTATATAGCCATTGATGGAATAACTGCACCAATATCTACAGTGTTATTAGATGCTTACGAAGGTGGCAAAGTAGAAGAAATACTTGTAGAAGAAGGTGCAATGTTGAAAAAAGGCGATGTTATTGTTCGTTTTAGTAATAATGACCTCAACTTAAATATTTTAAACAGCGAATCTCAAATAGCCGAAAAAGCAAACATGTTAAGACAAGTTAGGATAGAAATGGAGCAGCAAAAACACTCACTTGAAAGAGAACTTTTGAATGCCAAGTATGATTTAATTGCCAAAGAAAGGACTTATCAACAAAATAAAGAACTTTTTAAAGAAAAATTAATTTCGAGAAATGAGTATTTAAGATCGGAAGAAGATTTTACGCTTGCCGATAAAACCCTAAAACTTGTTGTCCTTCGCCAAAAACAAGATTCTTCTTTTAGAATATTACAGGTAGAGCAGATGTCGGAAAACTTAAAAAATATGCAGTTGAACCTAAATCTTGTAAGACAACAACAAGAATACTTAAATGTAAAATCGCCGGTTGACGGGCAACTTGGTAAATTAATGGTTGAAATCGGGCAATCAATCCCTCAAGGTTTTCGTGTGGGACAAATAAATGTGCTTACATCATTTAAAATTGAAGCCGAAGTAGATGAGC
>CAYTJB010000322.1:0-1248 GCA_964437995.1 uncultured Bacteroides sp.
TGCGCCGTGAATTTAGCTATTGCTCATTCAAACGAACATTTAGCTTACCCGATTTGGTAGAACACAACAAAATAGCTGCTTCTCATAAAAACGGAGTTTTGTACATCGAAATTCCCAAAAGAGAAGAAGCAAAAGAAAAACCTGTAAGGCAGATAAATATTTCATAAATCAACTGGCAAAGAAGCCGCTCATTTTTGAGCGGCTTCTTTGTTTCTATGGCTTCCCATCAATAAATTAATCAGATTTTTTTATCTAAATATTTTTATCCTTATCTTTACCAATCAATAAAATACATTTGTAATTTTTTTAAGCGGCTTCTTTGTTTATGTGGTTACCTATCAATTAATCAGATTTTTTATCTAAATATTTTACCCTTATCTTTACCAATCAATAAAATACATTTGTAATTTTTTTTAATTAAATGAAAACCATAGTAATATTAACGGGTGCAGGCATTAGTGCCGAAAGCGGGATTAAAACATTTAGGGATAGCGATGGACTTTGGGAACAATATCGTATTGAAGATGTTGCTACTTTTGAAGCATGGCAACGTAATCAGGATTTAGTGTTGGAATTTTACAATCAAAGACGCAAACAACTAATGGATGTTCAGCCCAATGCGGCTCATTTTGCATTGGTCGAATTAGAGAAAAAATACAATGTTCAAATTATAACCCAAAACGTAGATGATTTGCACGAACGTGCCGGTTCTACAAATGTTTTACATTTACATGGCGAACTAAAAAAAGCAAGAAGCACTGTTGACGACAATTTAATTTACGATTTACAAGGTTGGGAATTAAAAAAGGGTGATTTTTGTGAAAAAGGTTCGCAATTGCGTCCGCATATTGTTTGGTTTGGCGAAGAAGTTCCTCAAATAGTTCATGCTGCCGAATTATCTGCAAATGCTGATATTTACATTGTTATAGGTACTTCCTTAAATGTATATCCTGCAGCGGGTTTGGTTGGGCATGCACCTCATCAAATTGCTAAATATATAATTGACCCTGATGCTAAAGATAATTATTACATTGGTAATCTTGCAATTATTAAAGAAAAAGCTGGAATTGGTGTACCAAAATTAGTAGAAGAATTACTCAAAGATGAGTGATAAACAGAAATTTTATTTAATTTTGCACCATGGAAATAGTAGTAAGCGGAATCAGACCAACAGGCGATTTGCATTTAGGAAATTATTTTGGAGCTCTTCGAAATTTCTTGAAAATGCAACATCAAGATAAATGTTAT
>CAYTJB010000322.1:1258-2749 GCA_964437995.1 uncultured Bacteroides sp.
GTCCTTGAACGGATATTTTAATACATTTTATTCACGTTTTCCTATATTTATCAATAAATGTCAATATTTTTACTATATTATGTTGCTTTACATTGTAAATAAATGTTATTTTTTTATCGCCGATTATCATTCATTAACCACACATCCTACTCCCGAAGATTTACACGGGAATGTAAAACGTGTATTGGTTAATTATTTGGCAGCAGGGCTTGACCCCGAAGTTGCAACAGTGTACATTCAAAGCGATGTTCCTCAGGTTGCCGAATTGTATTTATTATTAAACATGAATGCTTATATAGGTGAGTTGGAAAGAGTTGCATCGTTTAAAGAAAAAATACGTAAACAGCCCAATAATGTAAATGCAGGATTACTTACCTATCCTACACTAATGGCTGCTGATATTATTATTCATCGTGCACATAAAGTGCCTGTGGGGAAAGATCAGGAGCAACATTTGGAAATGACCCGCAATTTTGTGAATCGTTTTAACAGGATGTACCATGTAGATTATTTTCCTGAACCAACAGCCTATAATTTTGGCGAAGAGTTGATTAAAATTCCCGGCTTAGATGGAAGTACTAAAATGTCGAAATCCGATAACGAAAACTCATGTATTTTTCTTGGCGATGCTCCTGAACTTATTCGTAAAAAGGTAATGAGAGCCGTTTCCGACCAAGGACCTACGGAACCAAATCAACCCAAAGCACAAGCCGTTGAAAACCTTTTTAATATTATGAAAGTGGTTTCAACCGAAGATACTTATGCTCATTTTAGCGATTTATACAACACTTGCCAAATACGCTATGGCGATATGAAAAAGCAATTAGCCGAAGATGTTGTAGGTTTTACAGCACCTTTCCGCGAGAAAATACTTGAATTAAGTGCAAATAATGAATATTTGCGTAAAGTAGCACAAAATGGAGCCGAAAAAGCCCGCGAAAGTGCCTCCAAAACAATCAGAGAAGTGCGTGAAATTATTGGATTCAAGCCATTTAAATGAATACCTCGACGAATTGGCATTTTTGGTAGATACAGCGGGTGGAATTGCTGTAAAACGATTTATACAGCGATTGGAAAAACCCGATTCCCGCACGTTTGTAGGTTCAGGGAAATTAGCTGAAATAAAAGAATACATCGAAGCCGAAAGTATTAATATTGCAGTATTTGATGATGAATTAAGCCCTTCGCAAATCCGCAATATCGAAAAAGAACTGCAATGCAAAATATTGGATAGAACCAATTTGATTTTAGATATTTTTGCAAGTCGAGCCAGAACTTCACACGCCAAAACACAAGTAGAATTAGCCCAATGCCAATATTTATTGCCTCGTTTAACCCGAATGTGGACACATTTAACCAAACAACGCGGTGGTATGGGTATGCGTGGACCCGGCGAAAAAGAAATTGAAACCGACCGCCGTATTATTCGCGAAAAAATTACGTTGCTTAAAGAAAAACTGAAAGATATTGATAAGCAAATGACTACGCAAC
>CAYTJB010000323.1:0-2744 GCA_964437995.1 uncultured Bacteroides sp.
TATCCAAATCTATTAAATTACGATAAGTGTGAGGCAAATCTAATTTTAGAAAATGCTGACGACTTTTAGTAATCTGACGATTCACTACTTGCGAAAGCTTTTCAATTTCTTGTTTTAAAACTTTAGTATTTTTGTTGGACGCATAAGATGGATGAATACCCACTTCTGCTTCGTTGCTCAACATTTTTATTAAAAAATGAAACTTACGATTATTCAAAGGGATATTTTTATCAAAATCGCCATATTCGGCAAAGAGAATGAAATAGATTGGGTGAAGATTATATTTATTGTGGATTTCAAATTGAAAATCGTAGGTATCAAAAGGGTCTTTCCCAATATCACTTAATACTTTTGTTCTGTCAATAATTTCTTTGATTTCCAATTTGCAAATAGATTTTATATAACCTCCCAAATTACGAATAAACCCCTTTAATTTATAAGCATAAGCACTATCAATATCTAACGTTGGAATAAATTGAAATTTTTTATCAATTATCTTAAAATCAGGATATTTATTTTTGATAATAGTGGAAATTTTTAATGCCCAAATATTTACCAAAGGTTTTTTTAAAAAAGAATGCTTGTAGGCAATGCTTTGTTCGGCACTAAATCTTCCATATTGGTCTTTTATGTAAGGCAAATATTCTTCGTAACGACTAACAAGATAAAATCCTGCAGCAAATGGATCAAAAGGCAAATAGGATTTTTTATTAGAAACAGCAAAAAATGCTGCATTATTATCAAAATCAATGAATTTTAAATCTTGCTCGCAAATATTTGTTTCAAATAATAAATTTGTTGAACAAAAAAAGATTTCATTACCAAAAGCTTGTTCTGAGTAATTGATTTTAGCACCTTGATATACAATAAATTCTTCGGAATTAGTTGTAAATAAAATATCTACACCCAACAATTCTTGAAAATAAAGATTGAAAGTATATTTTATACGATTGCATATTTTTGTAGTGTAAATCAGCATATTGGTTATTAAGTTATTAGTTATTTGGTTAAAAGTTGATTCAATTTTTATGTTTTATGTTTTTCAACACACAAAGGGAAAATAAAAAGTTTAAGAAATTAAGAAAATCATCATATAGTTGCAAAGCAATAACTTAATAACGAATAATTTTTTGTTTTATAAACTTACAACATTTCATTATCGGCAAAACTATAATATTTTTCGTCGCCAATTATAATGTGGTCAACCACTGATATTTCAAGAAACACACCTGCTTCTTTCAGTTTTTTAGTTAATTTTATATCTGTATCACTTGGTTTTAAATTTCCCGATGGATGATTATGACATAAAATCAGCGAAGTAGCATTATTTTCCAAAGCCAATTTGAATATTTTTCTAGGATCGGCAATAGTTCCTGCTATGCCACCTTCGCTAATACTTTCGTATTTAATAACTTTATTAGCTCTATTAAGCATAATTATCCAAAATTCTTCGTAAAAACAATCGGAAACCATGCTGTGCATTAATTCAAACGCATCTTTGCTCGAATTTATTTTCTTTTTCTCAATTATTTCGGCACTTCGGCGGCGTTTACCTAACTCTAAAGCTGCTATAATGCTGATGGCTTTAGCTTCGCCAATACCTTTAAAGTTTTTTACTAAGTCGTTGATGCTTAATTTTGAAAGCTCTATCAAATTATCATTTGCCAATTTTAGTATCTGTTTCGATAATTCTACAGCAGAATCTTCGGTATTTCCCGAACCTATTAAAATAGCTATTAATTCAGCATCACTTAATGCAGATTTTCCTTTTAACATAAGCTTTTCGCGAGGGCGGTCGTCTTCAGCCCAATTTTTTATAGTAATTTTCTGACTGTAGTTTCCCATTTGTTTTGTTTGAAGCGAAAGTACTAATTTTTCAATTTATTTTTTATTTTTAAAGGAAAAACTTTTTGAGAATAGCTGGTTTTTTACTCGCAGAATAATTAATTAATTGTTAAATACATAATTTAAAGAGGCTGGCATTTTTAAAATGCCAGCCTCTTTTTTTGAAGTTCAGCAATCAAATAGAAAAATCTAATTTTTCTTCCTATACAATCTTACCGCTAACATTAATACTGCAATAGCGTAAACAATTAAAGAAAGTAATTGTGGTAAAATATCAGCAAATCCAGAGCCTTTGAGCAAGACCATACGCATTACTTTTATAAAATAAGCTATTGGATTTATTATATTTACCTTTTGAGCCCATGTAGGCATGCTTTCTACAGGGGTAAATAAACCACTCATCATCATAAATATCATCATAAAAAACCATGCAATAAACATGGCTTGTTGCTGGGTATTGGTAATAGTGGAAATAAATAATCCCATACCCAATACAGCTAAAATATATACCGATGCTACTGTAAATACTACGCCAACATTTCCTAAGATAGGCAGTGTAAATACAATTTTTGCTATCAGCAATCCAAAAGCGAGTTCAAACATAGCAATTATCCAGAATGGGATTAATTTTCCTGCAATGAATTGATATTTATGGATAGGCGTAACATTGATTTGTTCGATGGTTCCTATTTCTTTTTCTCGTACTACATTCATTGCCGAAAGGAACATGCCGATAATGGTTACCAACAATACTAAAATACCTGGCACCATATAGGTTTTGTAGTTTAATTGCGGATTATACCAAAACGATGTGGTGGTTTGTATGGGCATTTCCAGCTGAGTGCCGTAAGTTTCGATAAGCACATTGCGATTAAACTCTTTAATAATGGAGAAAGTAT
>CAYTJB010000324.1:0-2717 GCA_964437995.1 uncultured Bacteroides sp.
TTAGTATTTATATATTTTTGAAATTTAATCATTTCGGTTTATGAAGAAAAATAGTTGACAATAATAAAAAAACATTATAAAAGTAGAATGTTCTACTTTTATAATGTTTTTTATATGAAGTGTTTTTTATTTTTCCGTAAGTGATTTGAAAATTCTCTGCTCTTCACTTGGCAGTGCTTCGATTAATTTTGGAAGTTCAGTTGTTAATTTAGATAAATTTTCAGAATCCCCAGAGATTGCAGATTTTTGAAATTCTTTAAATTTTCCCAACAAAGGACTTGCTTCTTCACTTGTAAATTTCGAAATTACGCTTACCGCTTCTTCAATATTGGCTAATTGTTCACGGGAACAAGAAATTTTAGCGCCAGTGCCGCCGCCGCCGCAAGCACAAGTTGCAAACCCCCAGGCACAAGTACAAACTGCACCACCACCACCAGACCCCGCAACCATCTGGCAATTTACACTACAAGAAGTAAATGCGCAATCAGCACTACAAGAAGAATTTAGAATTACAGGTGTACCTTGGGCACTTTGACTGAATAAATTACTGCTAATAAAAACAAAAACTACGATTGAACTAACTAAAAATACTTTTTTCATTTTTTAAAAATTTAATTGATTAATAATTTATTTATAACGTCAACCCCAATTAAAAATAGGCGCCAATTTTCTCTTGGTTTGATGCAACAAATGTAAGCTGCATTTCCGTACACACACACAGTTAAGTTATCAACAAGGTTATTAACAAATTATTAGCAAAAATTTAACAGATATAAGTGTTTGCTTTTGTGGGTATTATTGATTTTTTGCAAAGGATAAAATATTTTTCCTATTTTTGTTCTTGTCAAATAAAAATAAGGTTGGATTTTTTATTTTGCTAAAATTTCTTACGATGAATACAAAAAAAGTTTTTTTATTGTTTATAACAGTAATTCTGTTCATTGTAGCGTTTTTCTCTTTTTAGCATTAAAATTTTTACAAAATGTAAAATTATCAAAAAAAATATGTAGGTTTGTATCAGCAAACAAATTTATTATTTATCATAAAAACTTTTAGAAATGACATTAATTATTAAAGGAAGCGGAATTACTATTGAAGACGTAGTGAACGTTGCACGAAACAATGAAAAAGTTGAATTACATCCTGATGCAATTACTCGTATCAACAAATGCCGTGCAATGCTTGAACGAAAAATTATTGCTGGCGAAATTATGTACGGTGTTAATACCGGTATTGGCGAGTTTTCGGAAGTGGTTCTTAATGACGAACAAGTAAAAGATTTTCAAAAATATTTAGTGTATAATCATGCTGCTGGTATTGGCGATGCCATGCCTTTAGACCATGTGAGAGGAGCTATGCTTGGTCGTATAAATGTTCATGCTCATGGCAATTCTGGTGTTCGCTTAGAAATTACCCAAACATTGGTTGAAATGCTTAACAAAGGCGTTACACCTTATGTTTGCGAAAAAGGTTCGGTAGGTGCATGTGGCGATTTAGCACCTATGTCGCAAATTGCTTTATTGATGATGGGCGAAGGTAAAGCATACTATCAAGGACATTTGTACGAAGGAAAAGAAGCCATGGATAAGGCTGGAATACCTATTCCTGGCTTACAAGCAAGAGATGGTTTAGCAACCATTAATGGCTCTAATGTTTTAACTGCCATGAGTGCATTGTTTCTTTACGATGCCAATAATTGGCTCAAACAAGCCGAAATAGCTGCTGCCATGTCGTTGGAAGCCATGAAAGCCAACATGCGTCCCTATAATCCTAAACTACATGAAGTAAGAGGTTTTAAAGGTGCTATCAGAAGTGCAGCTTCTATTTTAAAATTGGTAAATGGTGGCGATTTGCATTTAGGTAAAATAAAATGTAAAGTGCAAGATGCTTATTCAATGCGTTCGACACCGCAGGTAATTGGTGCTGCACATGATGCAATGGCATATGCTCGTTCTCAAGTAGAAATTGAATTAAACGGTGTAGGCGACAATCCTATTTTCTTCCCAGATGAAGATTTGCAACTTTCGGGTGCTAATTTTCAAGGATCGCCAGTTTCTGTTCCTATGGATATGGCTGGTTATTGTATTACGATGGTAAGTGTAATGTCTGAAAGGCGGATGAATCGATTGAATAACCCTGCACTAAGCGTAGGATTACCTGCATTTTTAACTAAAGGCGCTGGTATGTTTTCTGGATTAATGCTTAGTCAATATACTGCCGATATGCAAATAGTTGAACAACGCATTCTTTCGATGCCTGCATCTATTCAATCTATTCCTGCTGCTGCCGATCAAGAAGATTTTGTATCAATGGGTATGAATACTGCATTGAAAAACTTCCAAATTTTAGATAATGCTTATGGTATTTTGGGAATTGAATTGATGGCTGCGGCTCAAGCATTAGATTTTAGAGAATATAATTTTGGCAAAGGTGTTCAAAAGGCCAAAGAAGTGGTTCGCCGTCATGTTGATTTTCTTGATATTGACCGTCCGCTTTACAATGACCATAATGCTATGAAAGCATTGGTAAAATCATGCGAAATACTTACTGAGGTTGAAAAAGAAGTAGGTAGCTTGGAAAAATAGTTTTTTAATTTAATAATGTGGTATCCTTTTTTGACGAAGAATCACTTTTTATTACTCAATTTATTCTGCAAGGTTTGTTTTTAACTTTAAAATATCATTCTGAATGATTTGCTAAATAATTTCGGCATTTAT
>CAYTJB010000325.1:0-2715 GCA_964437995.1 uncultured Bacteroides sp.
AATTCCAATGCAAAAGATTAAAAATAAGGCACTAATAAAAATCCTTGCGGATTTAAGGATATATAAAAAGAGGCTAATATGTTGTATATTAGCCTCTTTTTAAATAAAGTAAAAAATAGTATTATTTTTTTACATTGATAGCTTTTTTGCCTCTATTATCTTCAGCAATATCATAAGATACTTGATCATTATCTCTGATTTTATCTAAAATACCAGATACGTGAACAAAAATTTCTTGTTTTGATTCGTCATCAAGAATAAATCCAAAACCTTTTTTTTCATTGAAAAATTTAACTGTGCCAGTTGACATAATATAAAAAATTAGTAATTAATATGCTACAAAGATACTATTATTTTTAATATGTCGATATTTTTTTTATAAAAAAGTGAAATTATTTTTTCTTTGCTATTTTTTTTGTATTTTAGCCATTCACTTATTTATGAAAATTATGATTGGAAAAATAAATTTAGGCGAAATTGTCATAAATGATCAGATAATATTCGGCATTGCAATTTTAATTGCATTATTGGCAATTTTTGGAGTTTTTAAACTCATACTATTGATAAAAAAAGTTAGAAAGCAAAAAAAAAATATGCATAATTTGGTAAAAGAATACGAAAATTTTTTAAACCAAAGAGACAAAAAATAATTTTTTTAGGCATAGTTTAAAAATCAGCTATTATTCCACAAACACTTTTTTAGTGTAAACATTCTTATCTGTAATTACCTTTACAATATAATAAGCAGAAGTATTATCAATATAAATTTTGGTAATTATTTGATTATTATTAGTTTGTTTTATTATTTGCTGTCCTAAAATATTACAAACATTGATTTCTCTTACTTTTTCTGAAGTATTTACATAAATATCCTTGTTATAACTATAAATATTTGTTGTAGTATTTATATTTTCGTTGATACTATTGGGTGTTAATGTAAAAAAGTGCAGTACAAAACGATTTATATTATCAGTAGTATTGGCTGTAAAGTTATAAATAGGATTGCTCATTAAGTTTTGGCTTATGTTTGTATGCAAATCTTCTAACACAATAGATGAACATAGCGTAAATCCATTTATTTCTAAAGCATTAATAGTATAACTGCCATTTATTCCTGCTTTGAACGATACAGGAACAGCTAAAGGCAGCAAAACTTCATCTAACACATTAATTGAATAATCTTCATTACCTCTTACAGAGTATAAAGATGGGGCTTCTGTTTTCATTGAAACCCATTTAACAACGCCATTATTGCTATTGGCAAATTTTATTATCATCTCATCGCTATAATCAGTAGCTGTTGAAATTACTTTTAATTTAATAAGGTTGGCAATGTTTGACGATTTTAAATATGCTTGCGAATTTGGATGTACACGTGCAGTATTTGGCATTGTGAATGTACCTCCACTTTTGGCTTCAACAAAGAAACCTTGATGAGGAGCAATAATATTTGTTGCACCATTAGTGCCACCAATACCCGATACATAATTCCCATAATTACCAACGGAGCCATTCCATAACCAAATAGGAGGATAGGCATTAAGTTTGGTAGCTGCATTAGCAGCCAATGATGTTTCGTCCCAATTAATAGCTGATGGATAGGGGTTGCCAATTAAGTTATAATGATTATTTGCAAAACCAATAGTAATTGTTTTGTCGCCGGTGTTTAAAGTTCCTGTATAATTATGTGTTGCACTGCCACTGTATGAAGTATTATATGCTACTAAATATCCACGACCTACTTCAAATGAAGTTTCAAAAAGAGGGTTGTATGTAGTTGAATTGGTACGTATATTAATCCAAGTATTTCCAGTTATAGCTATTGACTCATCCCATTTGTAAATGGAAAAAGTATTGTCGATTGCAGTAGGAGCAAATGCTGGTTTAATAGCTTGCGAACTAACCGGAGAAGATAAAAAATGCCATTTGTTATCTTTGGCAATGTACCGTTCTGCAATACTTGTTCCTATAGAAGAAGTTCCGTTATCAACAAATGATCCTGTGCCTGTGGCATTTGATTGTATGGTTAATGTATCTGCTGTTAGTGTTTTTCCGCTATTAACTGTCATTGTTTCGTCTGAGGCAATCGTTAAATTATGAACGGTAGTATTTTGATCAATAATAGTTGCCGATGAAATAGAAAAAGACCAAGGCGAAGGTAATGTTTGAATAGTATTGCTTCTTGTCCAATTTATAGAATCATTAATAGCAACTCTTAGAAAATTTACAGTACCCGAAGTCGGTCCAGAATAATAGCCATTATCAAGCTCTGTTGTAAAACTATTTGCAGTTATTTTATTAGCTAAAACTGATGGTAAGTATGAAGTGTTTGATGTTACTGTTCCTGAAGTAATATAAGCATTTGAGGATATAGCTGCAATAAAACTTGGAGATGAGGAGCTTCCTTGATAAGCTAAAATTTGGTCTCCACTTGCAGAAAAATTTGTAGAATTACTAGCTACTGTGCCACCTCCAGTTACGCTTGTTCCTTCAACTTTAATAAAGGTTCCTTTAGTTAAACCACCAGATGGTGCAGTCCATGTTGTTGAACCTTCAGTTGATTTTAAAGCACTACCATCCCATGCATTATCTGTAAAAGTAATGGTTGTACTTGCAGAGACATCTCTTAGTAATATGAATACAAAATTTTTAGGAACGAGATATTGATAAGCTACTATTGCAATATCTCCTGCTTGCAAAGTAGTAGGTCCTGAA
>CAYTJB010000326.1:0-2702 GCA_964437995.1 uncultured Bacteroides sp.
TGTTTTTTGTCCCAAGGTAAGGCCTCTGTGGATATTTTGAAATTGCTTTTTCCAATTCTGCTTTCCAGTTATTGTAAGCATCCTGATATTCAGTCTTTTTTGAGTTGTCCGGAACAATTGTTTCCAGTTTTTTAAGATTTGAAAAAGCAATAAATAAAATGTAAGCCATACAAGCCATTGGCACTAAAAATCCTACTAAAATATTTGTATGGTCTGCTACAAATCCGAATACAGGAGGAATTAAAGCACCACCAACAATGGCAGATACCATCAAACCTGATATTTCATTAGAACGTTCCGGCATTTTATCAATGGTAATAGAGAATACCAATGGGAATATATTTGCAAACCCAAGTCCAACAAAAACAATGCCTGCAAAAGCAAATGTTTGACTTCCTAAAAACATCATTGCAATTCCTATTAATGACATGATAACCGTAGATACCAAAAATACTTTTGGCTGTAAATAGCGAAGAATAAAGCCTCCAATTAATCGTCCGATAAAGATTGGGAAGAAGAATAAGCCCCATGATAGTACCAATCCTAATTCTTTTAAATCAATACCATATTTTTCGCTTACCAATAAAGGTACACCTGAGCTCATACTTACTTCTGCTCCAACATAAAGGAATATAGCCATTACCATCATTAAGACATAAGGGTTTTTCAACAATAATAAACATGTGCTAAATGAAGCCGGTGTTGAATTAGCATCTTTCTTTTCTTCAATCTTAGTTGATTTTACCCATAAATAAGCCAATAAAATTAATACAGCATAGATGGGAAAAAGAACTGTCCAATCTAACCCCAATGGTTTGGCAACAAAAGCAGGGATTAGAAATCCTAAAGAAGAGCCCACTGCTTTAACGGTTTGCCCAAATGATAAATTGCTTGAATATTTTCCTTCCAGCGAAACATCTCGCATAATAGGATTTCCTGAAACCTGAAGAATAGTAGCACCGGCACCTAAAAATAAGATGGCTAATAAAATGGTATAAAATTTAGCATTTGAAGTAGGGTCGAATTGAACGATTGGTCCGTACATGCCATTGATAATAGGTATTACCAAACCAATAAATGCAACTAAAAGTCCTAATGTTAATAAGAATTTTTTGCCTTTTCTGTCTTGAAATAATCCCATGGGAACTGACAATAGCCCAAACATTATAAATCCCATTAAAGGTAGCAGTTGTGCCATAAATGTTGATAATTGGAAAGTTTCTTTGGCTAAACTTACCATTGGTCCTACTACATCGCCAAAGCCCATACATAGGAACGCCAAAAATATTGGCATTGCTTTCATTGTGTTGTTTGTGTTCATATTTTTTGTTTTTAATTATTATTTCTCGCTGATTTCCGCAGGGTTTAACGCAGATTCTCGCGGATTTTTTATACAACACCTCTTTTGTCATGCTGTCTCGCCAGAGGCGAGAGAAGCATCTCATCAAAAAAGAATTTATTTATTATGAGATTCCTCGCTATCACTCGGAATGACAAAACATCTCAAATACTTTATAAATCAATATTTTTATATAATTCATATATCTTTAAACTCTTATGTTTATATGTTTTTTTACTTCGGTCTTCCAACTTCCGACTATTCTACAATAATCTCATCGGCAAAAATCCATGTTTTTCCACCTGCTCCGGGATGCCAATCGGGGCAAATGCCCATGTTTTTGGCTGCAACTCTTATGTATCTTGCTTTAGTTTTTATTGGTAAACTTATTTCGTATCTTCTTGTTTGTAATTCCACATTTTTAGGCGATTCGGGAGCATTTACTTTTCCTATTGAGGTATAATTTACGCCATCGTCAGAAACTAAAAATTCGGTTTCGGGAGGGAAAAATATCCACGAAGGTGTACTTTGCAAAAAGCCGGCAGAAATTTTTGAAAATTCTTTTACTGCTCCAAAATCAAGTGTTGTTACCATATCTTCACCTTCAAAACCTTGCCAGTTGCCATCTCTGAAATTTTGAGTTCCTAAAATTCCATCTGTTAAAGAACCATCGCCATTTGCAGCATAGCTTTTGCTATATTTAGTTTTAAAAATGGGAATAATACCTGTGCACATATTCATTTTAAAGCTTCTTTCGTAGTAACGCCCATTATCTGAGCCATTAGCAAGTACTACAATATTTAATTTTAATGAATCCTTTGCTACAATTGGTTTTTCGTAAGGTAATGATTTTCTGTTTGGCTTTGAACCATCGGTAGTATAAAACAGTTCTGTATTTTCCTGCCCTTTTTCTAAGGTAACCGTAATTCCTTTGGTGTCAATATCGGATTTTGCATTTAAAATCAATGGATCACGTTCAAAACCATAGCTTATTCCTTTGGCATTCAGCGTTGGGTAGTGTAATTTGACACGATTTCTGAATTGTTCAAAATTTCTATCTGTTGGATATGTCCACAATACCTCGCTCATTGCCAAAATACGTGGAAATACTTTTGAATCAACCAACTCCTGAGGTGCATGTTCGCTCCAAAGATTACATTCGCCACCTAAAATATGCTTTTTTTGCTCTTCTGTTAGGTTTTCCGGTATCGGGTTAAAGGAATATACTTTTTCGAGATTGGTAACCGAAACATCGTAATCGAAATAAGCATGATTAGTAGGCGATACAATGGCATCGTGTCCTGAACGGGCTGCTTCTATTGCTCCTTCCATGCCTCTCCACGATTGTACAGTAGCTCCTTTA
>CAYTJB010000327.1:0-2655 GCA_964437995.1 uncultured Bacteroides sp.
TTTACAAACGAAAATCCAATATGCTATTTAGCTACAGTGGAAGGTAATCAACCACGAGTGAGAGCTATGGGTTTTTGGTTTGCCGATGAAACAGGTTTTTACTTTCAAACAGCTACTGTTAAAGAAATCTCTAATCAATTAAAGGAAAACCCCAACGTAGAAGCTTGTTTTTACAAACATGAAGGTATGTTAGGAACAATGCTCAGAATATCGGGGAAAGTAGAATTTATTGACGATGTTAAATTCAGAGAAAAAGCACTGAACGACAGACCATTTCTGAAAAATTTTGGAATAACAGTGGATAGTCCAAAGTTAGTTCTATTCCGTATAAGTCATGGAGAAGCCCACTTCTGGACAATGGAAAATAATTTAAAACCTAAAGAGATTATTAAGTTTTAATAACCGGCAATATAAGCAATAAGGCGAGAACGACAAAAACGCACTGATTAACAACTCAACTTAATAAAAAAATTAGTACTTTTGGGAAAAGAATTCAACGTTTTATGTTACTAAAAATTTATCCCGAAAATCCAAATCCACGCGATATAAAAACCGTGATAGAATGCCTGAACGATGGAGGAATAATTATCTATCCTACCGATACTGTGTATGGTATGGGTTGCCATATTTTTAAGAACAAAACCGTAGAACGTATTGCCGACATTAAAGGTATAAAAATAGAAAAAGTCAATTTTTCTTTTGTTTGTTATGATTTAAGCCATTTATCCGATTTTACAAAACCTATTAGCAATAGTACTTACAAGTTAATGAAAAAAGCGTTGCCTGGCCCGTTTACTTTTATTTTAGATGCTAACAACAATGTTCCTAAGCTTTTTCAGAGCAAAAAGAAAACCGTAGGCATTCGTATTCCCGACAACAATATAGCCCGCACTATTGTTAACGAATTAGGGCATCCAATTATGTCCACT
The DNA here is from genome assembly GCA_964437995.1 of uncultured Bacteroides sp. Taxonomy (GTDB): domain Bacteria; phylum Bacteroidota; class Bacteroidia; order Bacteroidales; family JACABE01; genus JACABE01. Next base: position 930 of record CAYTJB010000327.1, read on the forward strand.
TCTATTCATGATGATGATGACTTGATAGAATATACAACTGACCCAGAACTCATTTACGAAAAATACGGGAATATTGTAGATATTGTAATTGATGGCGGCTATGGCGACAACGAACCTTCTACGGTAGTAAGCTGTTTAAACGATGAATTTTCCATTCTCCGTCAAGGGAAAGGCATAATTGAAGATTATTTATAAGCTACTGTTATCATGATAAACAATATTTTTGAAAACATACAATCTGCTTCCGATAAAGAACTTATAGAAGTGCTTCTCCAAAAAGAAAATATTGTTATTGAACGTATTGTTTCTTATGGGTTTCCTACACCTGATGATTTTTGGTATAATCAAGATAAAAACGAATGGGTACTACTACTCACTGGCAAAGCCGAAATAGAATTTAAAGATGGAAAACATACCCAACTAAAAGCCGGCGATTATCTATTTATTCCTGCACATCAAGAACATCGGGTTAGTTATACCAGCAAAGAGCCTAATTGTATTTGGTTGGCATTTCACTTTAAATAATTTGACAATGCTAATTTTTGTCATGCCGAGTAAGCGAGGCATCTCATTAATTAACAACTTACTTTCAACTTTACAAACTTTATGAACTTTACGAACTTTATAAACTAACAAAATGAATTTACCACCACTTGCCGAACAATTACGTCCAAGTACTCTTGATAATTACATTGGGCAAGCTCATTTGGTAGGCGAAAAAGCCATTTTGCGAACAGCCATCGAATCGGGCAATATTCCATCTATGATATTATGGGGACCACCGGGAGTAGGCAAAACCACATTGGCATTTATCATTTCCCAATACTTGCATAAAGAATTCTATACTTTAAGTGCCATCAATTCAGGGGTTAAAGACGTAAGAGAAGTTATCGAAAAAGCACGCAAATCGGTAAATAATGCTATTTTGTTTATTGACGAAATTCATCGTTTTAATAAATCACAACAAGATTCATTGTTAGGGGCTGTAGAAAAAGGTATTATTACTTTAATAGGTGCTACTACCGAAAATCCTTCGTTTGAAGTAATTTCTCCTTTACTTTCGCGATGTCAGGTTTATATTTTAAAAAATCTTGAAAAAGAAGATTTATTGCAACTTTTGGAAACTGCACGATTATTCTTAGAAAATCAACATAAAGTTTCTATTGCTATTACTGAAACCGAAGCACTATTAAGGATTTCAGGTGGTGATGCTCGCCGATTGCTCAATGCTATTGAATTAGTAGTAAACATCGAAAAGGAAAAGGAGAAAATAGAAATTACCAATGAAATGGTATTAAAAATTGTACAGCAAAACTTAGCTTTGTACGATAAAGGTGGCGAAATGCACTACGATGTTATTTCGGCATTTATTAAATCCATACGTGGCAGCGATCCCAATGCAGCTGTTTATTGGCTTGCCCGTATGATAGCCGGTGGCGAAGACCTTAAATTTATTGCACGCCGTATGTTGATATTAGCTTCGGAAGATATTGGAAATGCTAATCCAAATGCACTTTTGCTGGCAAATAGTTGTTTTGAAGCTGTAAATAAAATTGGCTATCCCGAATCGCGAATTATTTTATCGCAAACCGCTATATATTTAGCAACTTCTCCAAAAAGCAATGCCAGTTATGCAGCTATTGACGAAGCTTTGGATTTAGTTAGTAAAACAGGCGACTTAGCAGTTCCTTTGCACATCCGCAATGCACCCACCAAATTAATGAAA
>CAYTJB010000328.1:0-2620 GCA_964437995.1 uncultured Bacteroides sp.
TGTATAGCCCAAGAACGAATACCATCAACGCCTACTTCAAAATAAATATCTTTGGAAGATTTTTCTTTTTTCGTACCCCATCTTATAGCTATTTCTATTTTAATACCATTATTACCAAAAGTTTTTTCTATACCGCTTTTTATTTTTTCGGCTAATTCTTTTTTCTCTTCTTCTGTTAATTTATTGGTTTTGTCATACAACAAAATTGTTTTATTAATAGTTTTTTCATTTCCAAAAGGAGAAACCGATTCCTTATTTGCCGGCACGTAAGGCACTTCGCCTGTACTTAAATAAAACGGTGTAATATTAGCTGTTTGGCTATTTAAGAGATAATTTATTTGTGGTATTTCGTCATCTTTGGTTAAAATAGGGTACAATACGGCTGTGCTTTTTTGTTTAAAGGGTAGCAAATTGTATTGCATGCCTATTATATTGCCTCTTATGCTTACATCAACCTGCAAACTGGCATTGGCAACATTGCATTTTATTGGCTTTCGGCTTACTACTTCATTATCTTTGGTTTCTACAATTTCGTAAGCAGGAACTTCTATTTGGTAATTGCAACTCCAATAATGTGGGTTGTTATTTTCGTTGTTTACAAGATTAATTGTATTTAGCTTTAAATTACTTACAGGAAAAAATGGAATTTCAAAGCTTTTATCGTAATTTTTAACGGTTGATAATCGTTTTATTATTTCGTTGGTGTTTTGAAAAAATGCTGTTAGTGCCTCTGATACTACATTTTTATCTTTAGCCAAAGAACCTGTATCTTGCAATGTAGTGTATCCAGTGGCTGTTTTAAACTCAAAACTGCCATTTTCGTTAACCCTAAAATCTATTCTTTCTGTGTTTGTAATATGTTCGTTAGTAAGTATTAAACAAAGCTGTGCTTTGTATTCCTGTATTAACGAAGGCGACATCGTTTCGTATATTCTTATATGTTTTTCGTTGGCTGCCATAATGTGTAAAATTAATATTTTTTAAAGTAATATTGTAATAAATTCGAGTGTTTATTATTGCTTTTCGGTAAAACCTGTCAGGTTTGTAGTTTAGTGAGCAGATGACTTGGAGTCATCAGCTCACTATTATTTCTACATTATTAGGTAAAACCCGACAGCGTCTTTTGACCTGTCGACGTTAAAATAGTTTTCTTGCTTTTATTTGACGCTGTCAGGTGCAAGCACGCTGACAGGTTGCTTTGCAAAATTCTGCCAGATTTTTAAAATCTGGCAGAATTAAAAATAAAACTATACAGTATAACCCGGTAATTCTGCGGGTATTATATCAGTTAGCATCACAAAATTAGTAGGTATGCGGGTTTCCCAAGGATCGCCAATAGGGGTTTCTTCTTGGTTTCCGTCTCTTGATTTTATTTCGTCGATAATAGACAAATACAATTCGTCTCCAATTACCGGCATATCTTCGCCCATCCATATTTGCCCCGATTGCAGATAATACAACACAGCTTCGGTAAATTGAGTTTGTACAGGTACTACCACACGGGCATAGCCGGCTTGTAGGAAATCGGCAAAAGCAGGGTCGTTGTCGTTAAAGTTTTTTATAATATTCCAACGTTTTTTGTCCGACCAAAAATAAGGATAATACAAATAAGTCATATTGTTCCAATCTATTGCCTGCTCTATAAATTTTACAAAAGGAGCTTCGTTTTTAGCTTCGTCAAACGACATTTCGGGACTTTGGTCTGAAGCTCTTTTCATAGCATTGAAACCACAAAAACGTTGCAAGGTTAGCATTTCAATGCCCCATTTTTTTAATTCCATTTTTTCAACCTTGCGGTTTGTAATGGGGTTTTGTCCTTGTATGTTATTTCCATCTTCCATTGCAGCAACTGCATTGTCGTATTCTGCTTTTTGTTTATTATAGGCATTAATAATGGCATTGTAAGTTTCTATTTGCCATTTTTCTAAGCCTGATGGGGTAAGTTTGCAATATATTTCAATGTTTAGAATAGAACACGTGTCATACGTTACAAAAGATAATGGGATTGTACCTGTTTCTTCATCCAAATTAAAATTAGCTGAATTAAGAGCTAAACCACACAGTGTTTTACCAATAATTACTTGCATTGTTCCTGTTTTCGACCCAGTTCCACTATAATCTGATAAATATGCATTTTTGGCACAATAACCATCTTTAATAACAATACTTTCACTTTTTGAAAAACCACCACTTCCACTAGTAGAATCAAACGCTTTTGAAATCGTAATAGATTGAGGTGGCGGCGGATTAATATCCGGTGCATTGTAAATAGCAGCCCATATATGATAATTATCAATGCTAATATCTCTATGCGATTTTATTGGAGGTAGGGCTATAACTGTTTTACTATTCAATTTATTTGATGGCATTGTTCCACCAGTAAAATCTTTTGGATGTACAGGTTTATCAATGGTAATACCATCTTTTTTTGAAAAAGCTTGGCTATACACATAGTGTGCAGCAGGTTCGGGTATCATAAACTCAAGCATTAAGCGTTTGCCAAGGTTGTAAACTTGGTTGCTATATACTTTGTCCACCCAATAGTAAAAACCATTGATATGTTTACTATACTAAGCCTCCTTTATAATTTGTATTTTATTTGAAATTAATTTTGCTATTT
>CAYTJB010000329.1:0-2602 GCA_964437995.1 uncultured Bacteroides sp.
CATTTTTAATGAGATGCTTCCTACGTCAGCATGACAAAAGAGAAATTTGACAAAACAAAAACGAATGCCAAACAATAAAAACATGCGTTTTCTTTCTGATACTAATTACCTAAATTTGAGAACATCACAAAATTATTTACAAGTCTAATCAATAAAAACAATTGAACTATGTTAAAAGCACTTATTTTTTCTATTATTTTATTTGGTAGTGTTTTGCAGAGTATTGCATCAACTGCTCATTCCGATACGCTTCGGTTGTATTATGATATTAATATTAGCACGTTGAATAATGACCAGCTTAAGCAACTTGATGTTTTTTTGGAAAGCATTAAATTGCAAGAAATTATATCTTTAAAAATTACTGCTTATACTGATTTTTTGGCTACATCGAAATACAATAAAGCATTATCGCAACGTAGAGCCGACAATGTAAAAAAATATTTTTCAGCAAAAACTTATTCCAACTATATAAAACAATGTGTTGGCAAAGGTGAATTGCCTCCTGAGCTTACCAATCAACCAAAAGGTATTCCTGAGAACCGAAAGGTAGAGATAGTAGCGTTATTCAAATCAAAAGTTGCAGAAAAAGTAAAGCCTGTTCAGCTTTCTCAAGCCAAAGAGGGCGACCATATAATTTTAAAAAACTTTAATTTTTTGCCTGGCCGACACTATCTTACACCTACATCGCAGCCGGAATTGGAAATTTTACTTAATTCTCTTGCCGAAAATCCTACGGTTAAAATTGAAATACAAGGTCATATTTGCTGCGAATTTATTGGAAAAGACGGTTTAGACCATGATACTCAAACCAACGACTTATCGGTAAATCGTGCAAAATATATTTACGATTATCTTATTAAAAATGGAATTGCTGCCGAACGGTTTCAATACAAAGGATTTGGTTCTTCAAAACCACTTATTTATCCTGAGAAAACTACCGAAGACCAAGATAAAAACAGAAGAGTGGAAATTGTAATTATGAAAAAATAATTGTCAATTTTTACTAATTTTGCATTTCTATGGCAAACCAAATCAACATAAAAAACAAAAAAGCAGGATTTGAATTTTTTCTTCTCGAAAATTTTACTGCTGGAATTCAATTAACAGGCACCGAAATAAAATCGCTGAGGGATGGAAAAGCCAGCCTTGCTGATGCTTATTGTTTATTTATTGGTAATGAATTATTTGTAAAAAGTTTGCATATAGCCGAATACACTTTTGGAACTTATAATAACCACGATCCAAAACGCGACCGTAAGCTGCTGCTCAACAAAAGAGAATTACGCAAATTACTTACCAAAACCAAAGAAAAAGGACTTACAATTATTCCTACACTTTTATTTATAAATGAAAAAGGCATAGCAAAGCTTGATATATCTATTGCCAAAGGGAAAAAGCTTTACGACAAACGCGAAACGCTTAAAACTAAAGATACTAAAAGGGAAATGGATAGAGGCAAGGCGGAATAATTTAATCTTTCTGCGAAATTTGTACTCTCTTGTTATTATTTCTTATATTCAGTATTAAAAACCTTAAACCACTTATCATTACTTGTATATTTCATAATATTTTTATTGACATCGAATAGTGGTTGCATCTTATCAATTTTTGCTTGTTTTTGTGCCAACTTTAGTTGAATATCTTTTGCTTTATTAGCTTCAATACCTTTATTCTTTAACAATTTGAGAGTTGCTAAGCAATTGTCAAAATTATAAAATTCAATAAAATAATTTGCAGCAAACAATATAGACTGTTCATTGAATTGATAACTCAAATAAGCAATTATATTATTATTTGCAATGCCTAAGGTATCTAATTTAGCTTGCAAATAAAGTTTATCGGCGTTGTAATAATTTTCGGTAAATAATTTGTAATCAGATTTTTCAAAAGCATTTTTGGCGGTTTCTTTTAAACTGTTGTAATTGGTAATTGGTTTTAACAAATCTGAAAATTTATTGGTTCTTATTGAAGATAATTCACAATTATTATGATTTTTAATCAAATTTTTAGCTTCATCAATTGAAATTTGAGCTTTCGCAAAATCTTTGAGGGCAAAGTAATTACTGGCTTTGTTGGTAAATTGATCAATTTCATCTTGTGTATTTTGGCAAATTTTTAATGATAATTTCTTCTTGTATGCGTTTAAGGATGCAATAGTAGAAGTGTCATCTTCTAAATGGTATTTTTGCTGTAACAAAACACAAGATTGATAAGCTGTATCAGCCAAAGCCAATTCATTTGCCCAAATCAAAAAACTTGCAGTTTGCAATTTGTAATTAATTAATTTAAAAGCAGTTGCATTAATAATTGAATCTATTGCTAATTTTTGACTTGTTATTATTTTTTTCTCAAAACCTTTTGCTTCTTTATATTTCTCAATAGCTTCATCGTATTTTGTATTTCTTGATAAATTGTCGCCTAATTCTATTAATGAAGCGTATATATTTGCATCTCTGTTTTTTAGGTTATTCTTTGGATTGAATTGTAAAGTAGATGTATTCGTTATTACTTTGAAAGATGGTTTATTTAATATAGTTGTAGTTTTTTTATTAGCATTAGTTGTTTGATTATCAGTAATTGCAACTGTTTGAATTGTCAAAAT
>CAYTJB010000330.1:0-284 GCA_964437995.1 uncultured Bacteroides sp.
TTGCGTATTCCCGATACCAAATACTATCGCCATTAGCATTTACTTTAAATAAATAAGAATCGTAATAGCCTTGGTATTCACTTGTATAATGTGATTTTGTACCCCCCACTACAATATCTCCATTGGCTAATTCTATTATTTTCATGATAGTTACAGATTCTATAATGGGTTCGTATTGCCTATCCCAAATTACATAGCCTGTTGGCGTTACTTTCATTATTCTTAGTTTGGCTTTATAGCTATCGTTGTAATCTGCTGTAAAATAAGAATATGCCGTAGCTAAC
>CAYTJB010000330.1:294-2570 GCA_964437995.1 uncultured Bacteroides sp.
CCCTTGTTGTAACGCCACCATCTGTTTCTGGACCTCCTACATTTTTCGTCCATTGCACATTACCCATGCTATCGGTTTTTATTACTACGCCATCGCCCGAACCTAAATACATACCCATATTGGGAACATCATACGTATAACAACCTATCAGAAAACCTTTATCGGGAGTTTCGCATACATTCCATGCTTTATCAAACCTATCACCATTAAATCCTGTAATATTATAAGTTTTTCCCCATATTTTTTCTCCTAAACTGTCTGTTTTTATTAATAATGCATTCATTGCAGTGGAGCTTACAAAGGTTTCTCCACATAAAATAAATCCTTTATCATTTGTTTCTATACATTGGGTAATACTTCCTTCCCAAAATGAACCAAAATCAATATTTTTTGTCCATAATGTATCAAGATTGTTGTTCAGTCTCATTAAAAAATGCTTAATGTATTGAATATTACCATTTACTACATTTAGCAAACCCTCCACCCCCCCAGGCACCAATATAATAATGGCTACTATCAAGCTTAATTTCTTTAAAAACCAACAAATTACCAACACTGTCAAGTTTTAATAGCACAATATTATTTTTCCAATAAAATGTATCTCGCATTAGACCTGCACAAACATAGCCACCATTTATCGGATAAATTGCACCAGACATAGACCCTGTATTATTAGGATTATAATAATTATTAAAATAATTTGTTTGCGAAAATACACTACCAATAAAGCTAATTGTAAAAAATAAAATAATTATTTTTTTCATTGTTTGTGTTTATTAATAAAGCAAGGATTAAATAAATTTTAATCCTTGCTTTAATGGTTCAATTAATGCGTTACATTAAACTTAACAGTACTGATAATTTTATTGTTGTTCCTTACAATGCAATAATATTGCCCGTTCACATAATCATAAAAAGCCCCTCCAACCTCCCCAAAGGGGAGGTTTTGCAGCAGTGAGTATGTTTGTAATGTAACTGTATTCATCATCATTTATACTTTTTTTCGTAATTTTTAATTCGTAATTAACAAGCTTGCTTGTCCTACAATTATTCTCTTTTCTCTTAGTACTACTTTATAAAGTCCATCTTTATAAGTAGTTGTTTTTAGTATAGTTTGGTTTTTACCTGTTGGTAATTCTTCTTCATATACCTTTTGCCCTAAGATATTATACACTTGCAGTTGCCCTTGTGTTGTTAGGCTTGGATAAGTTATAGTAGCTTGGGTAGTTGCCGGATTAGGAAATACCGTAAGCTTTGTTATTATTGGGTTTAGCTCCGCCATACCTACAGTGTTGCAGCCGGGTTGCAGGCAACCCATGCTATCGGTTTTAAATACCCATATACTTTGCGGTATTTGGGTGTTTACAAAAACCTCCCCACAGCCTACAAAGCCTCCATCGGGTGCAAGTTCAAAGTTAAAAAGATGGTTCCATGTTACGAGCAAAGTATCCGTTACTTTTGCATATTCTCGATACCATATACTATCACCGTTACTATTTGCTTTAAATAAATATGAATTATAGTACCCATACTCCGAAGGATGCTGAAACCATTTTGTACCCCCCACTACAATATCGCCGTTGGCTAATTCTATTACTTTCATAGTAGTTAATGAAGTAATGATGGAATCATATTGTTTATCCCAAATAACAAAACCCGTGGGTGTTACTTTTATTAATCTTAACTTTCCTTTGTAATAATCGTTGTATTCTGCTGTAAAGTAGGAATACACCGTAGCTATTAAATAATTGCCATCTTGGCAAACCCTTGTTGTTGCCGACCAGTCTGTTTCATGACCTCCTACGTTTTTCGTCCATTGTACATTGCCCATGCTATCGGTTTTTATTACCACACCATCGCCCGAACCTTGGTACAAGCCCATGGTAGGGACTGAATAAGTATAACAACCCAATAAATAGCCCTTATCGGGGGTTTCTGTTACATTCCATGCTTTATCCACATCACTTCCATTATAGCCACTTATATTATATGTTTTTTCCCATTGTAAATTACCTAAACTATCTGTTTTGTACAATAAAACAAATCCTGTATATTGATTAATCATTTGTTTTTGCCCACAAATTACAAAACCTTTATCTGAAGTTTCAATACATTGGGTAATGGTTGAGAATATAGTATCATTATCAATATTTTTTTGCCAAATAATATCGAAATTTTCATTTAATCTGATTAATTGACTTGCATTTGTATGATTACACTCTACATCGCCACTTAAAATATAACCATTAGTGCTGCATTTAGCAAAGCCCCCCCCC
>CAYTJB010000331.1:0-1560 GCA_964437995.1 uncultured Bacteroides sp.
GTTGTTTTTCCTTTAATTATGAGAGGGAAATAGCATCAAAAAAAGGATCATCAGTTTGGGGAAGCTTAGGAATTATTCCTACGTTTGGTATGATAAAACCAACACTAATTTTTGTTACAAATAAAAATGCAAGTAAATTTGAATTTGATTTTGGATTTGCTATGAGTATTGGTAATTTTCATGATGATTTTTTATATCCCGTATTAAGAGCTGGCTATAGATATCAGCGGGATCATGTATTGTTTAGAGTTTTTATTGGTACTGCAGGTCCTGGAATTAGTTTTGGTGTTGTATTTTAAAAACAACAACCTCAAATTTAATCTCCAATATTTCATGCCAGCAAAGTATGGGGAATTATTACTATTTTTACAACCTATTTTTACAAATAAAAACTGGCTAAAGAATAAAGAATGTTGGATGAACTTGTAGGGTTGTGCAAAAAGAATGATAGGCAAGCACAAAGTTTGGTCTATAAGCATCTCTATGGACAAATGTTTAGTATATGCAGAAGATATGCACCAAACTATGACGAAGCTACTGATATAATGAATACTGCTTTTTTAAAAGTTTTTACAAATATCGAAAAATATACAGACAAAGGAAGTTTTGAAGCATGGGTAAGAACAATAGTTGTTAATACTGCCATTGATAACATAAGGTCAGATAAAAAGTATAAAGCACAAATATATTTAGATGATAAAATAGAGGAAAAAGATGTTTATTTTGATGAAGAAGAATTCAACGAAATTAATATTAATGAAGTATATAAAATGATAGAACAATTACCCTTGGCAAGTCGAACAGTTTTTAATATGGCTGTAATTGAAGGATTTAAACATGAACAGATTAGTAAAGAATTACGAATAAGCATAGGGACATCAAAATGGCATTTGTCGTTTGCACGTCAAAAATTAAGAGAATTGTTATTGCAAAAAAAAGAAAAATTGGCTTTAGCTAATGGATAAGCAACATAAAAACATAGACGATTTATTTAAGAACCGGTTGCAAAACGAACAATCTGAGTTCAATCCTGCACATTGGGATAAGATGGCAAGCATACTTGATAAAAGCCATGCTACTAAGCCATTTGTCTCAAATAGATTTACAAAAGGTGCAATTTTGGGCTTAATAATGAATGCGAAATTTTTTATTATTAGTTTTTCTATAGCCATTTCCGTTTTGCTTTATGTGATTTTTAGCACCGATTTATTGCAAAATAAAACAGCTTTGGTTAAAAATAGCGACAAAAAAACTCGAATCATTGCTAAAAAAGATACAACCACCATACTTAATAAAATACAACCAAATAAAATAAATAATCAGTCGGTTACAAAAGAAGTTCAAATTAAAAATACGCAAACAATTTTATCTAAAAACAATTTGCAGAATACTACCAATGCAAAAAATCTGAATACAGACACTAAATTAAGCGAAAATCAAAATGATTTAAATACAAGTGTTTCCGCTGAGGTTTTGAAAAAAGAAACTGAACAAAAAGTTGTTAAATCAGCGATAATTACAACAAATGAGCTTAAAAATATTATTACTCAAAAAACGGAA
>CAYTJB010000331.1:1581-2555 GCA_964437995.1 uncultured Bacteroides sp.
CTACGAATAATCCAACAATAGCAGAAGTTGTATTGCAAACGAAAGAAACAAAAGAAGTTGAAACAAATAAGCCAACAGAAAATCTTATTGCAGAAAGTAAAGGTTTAAAAGATACAACAACCAATGTTGTTAATGAATTTAAAAAAGACACGCTAACACCTAATGATGAAAAAAATAATTCATTGTTAAATAAAAATGAAAAGAATTATAATTTCTATGCGACTCTTGGTATAACCTATTATATACCCTATACAAATGGTTATACTGCTGGAGGAGATAGGGGTATAATTGCTCCTATTGGAGGAATTGGCTTTGAAAAGAAACTAAAAAATAATAGGCTTTCTTTACTATTTGAAGTTTTATATACGAAAAATAGAGGACATTCATTGAGCAAAACAAGCGAAAAAACCACCTACTTTTTTGAAGAAGAAATTACGAAAACAATTGTAAATACTACCAGTTTTGATGTATTAAGAATGCCAATTATGGCAAAATATCGATTTCGGAACAAACATTTTATTTTTGGGGGATTATTTGCATCTTATATTATAAACTCGCAAAGCGATTTAACAGTAACCTCATCTCTCAAGCCAAGCACAACTTCTGTTGTAAAAGGTTATAGAGATGGGATTAAAGATTTTTCTTATGGATTTACTTTGGGATACAGTTATAAGATAATCAAACAGCTTGACGTTGGAATTAGGATTAATTATAGTTTTGACGACATAACCAAAAACACTTATTACTTAAACAATCGTACTGATAATATAAACGAACTCCAAATTAATGTAATTTGGAAACTATTTTAGCATAAAAACTATTATTATGAAGACATACACCTTTTTTTTTGTTTTGCTAATTGGCGGGTTTTTATCTTTGGTTATGAATAATATCTCCTTACCCACTAAGTCTTTTTAGTCCAGCTTTAGCTTTGGTATGTAGGCTGTTTTTATACTCTTTTGGGTTCATGCTTA
>CAYTJB010000332.1:0-2548 GCA_964437995.1 uncultured Bacteroides sp.
AACAGGAATAGAGCAAGATTATTCAAACATGTCTTCGGCAGTTAAAGAAGATTCAAAAAAAACAGCAGACGAGGCTAAAAAATTAGCTGAAAAAATAGAAGACCTTGGAAATACATATTCAGAAGAAGAACTAATGGATTTTGATAATAGAGTTCGTAAATTAATGAGTGATGAATTTGAATATGTTTGTGAACTTAAGTACGATGGTGTTGCAATAGGCTTAACTTATGAAAACGGTATCTTAATACAAGCTATTACCAGAGGCGATGGTGTGCAAGGCGATGATGTTACTGCTAATGTAAAAACCATTAGAAGTATTCCTTTAAAATTAAAAGGCGATTTCCCTCAAAAATTTGAAATTCGTGGAGAAATTATACTTCCGCATGCAGGATTTGAAAAAATGAACAATGAGCGAATAGAAATAAGGGAAGACCCTTTTGCAAATCCACGCAATGCTGCTTCTGGAAGCCTCAAAATGCAAGATTCAAAAGAAGTGGCACGCCGTCCGCTCGACTGCTATTTATACTTTTTGCAAGGCGAAAATTTGCCTTTTCAATCTCATTACGAAAATTTAATAAAAGCCAAAGAATGGGGTTTTAAAATCTCAAATTATATGATAAAATGCAAAACTTTAGAAGATGTTTTTGATTTTATCAATTACTGGGATAAAGCCAGAAACGAGCTTGCATTTGATATTGACGGCATTGTTATTAAGGTAAACGATTACAATCAGTGGAAACAATTGGGCTTTACAGCAAAATCGCCACGATGGGCAATTTCATATAAATTTAAAGCAGAAAAGGTTGCTACTACATTGTTGTCAATAGATTTTCAGGTGGGAAGAACGGGAACGGTTACACCTGTTGCCAATCTGAAACCTGTTCAATTGGCAGGTACTGTAGTAAAAAGAGCAACTTTACACAATGTTGATTTTATCCAAAATATGGATATTCGCATTGGCGATTTGGTATATGTTGAAAAAGGTGGTGAAATTATTCCTAAAATTGTGGGTGTTTTAATAGACAAACGTCCTGCAAATACTATTGCTTTTGAATTTATTCCCAATTGCCCCGAATGTGGCAGTCAATTAGTTAGAAAAGAAGGCGAAGCCGCTTTCTTTTGCCAGAACGAGAACAATTGCCCACCACAGATAAAAGGGAAATTATCGCATTTTATTCATCGCAAAGCTATGAATATTGATAGTTTGGGCGAAGGGAAAATAGAAATGTTATATGATAATGGCTTATTAAAAAATGTAGCTGATTTATACGATTTAAAGTATGAAAATTTAATAGGTTTAGAAAAAATAATAGCTACTTCGGACGATAAAAAGCAAAAGAAATTGAGTTTTCAGGAAAAAACGGTTAGCAATATTTTAAATGGTATTGAATTGTCGAAAAAAGTTAGTTTTGAAAGGGTTTTGTTTGCTTTGGGTATAAGATATGTTGGCGAAACAGTTGCCAAAAAATTGGCAAATCATTATCAAAATATTGATAGCTTAATGATGGCAACGTTTGAAGATTTAAAAACAGTGGACGAAATTGGCGAAAAAATAGCTGAGAGTATTATTGCTTTTTTTAAAGAGGAAAAAAATATTTTAATTATTAATAGGTTAAAAGATAAAGGTTTACAATTTGAACTTTCCTCAAAACAGGTAGGTTTAATTTCTAATGCACTGCAAGGTAAATCTTTTGTGGTAAGTGGTGTATTTGAGCAATTTTCGCGTGATGAAATAAAAGCTGCTATTGAGAAAAACGGTGGTAAAAACATAAGCTCTATTTCTTCTAAAACAGATTATGTATTAGCTGGTGATAAAATGGGTCCCGAAAAACGTAAAAAAGCCGAAGAGTTAAATATCCCAATTATTTCTGAATTAGATTTTTTGGAGATGATTAAATAAGTTTAATATGATAAGATTGAAAAATTGATATTGAGTTGTGTTTTTCAACAATCTTATTATTAAACAGTTATATTTCCTTTTTTATAATTTATCCTGTCATTTTGACAGTTTATATCTGTAATTATTTCTTGTTTCTGTCATTTTGTCATTCTTTTTTGTTTTTAAATTTATATTTTTTTGCTTGGCATATTGCTTGATTTAAGCTTTTCAACAAAATTAATTTATAAACTTAAACAATAGGAGGACAAAATTATGTTACCAATGTTAAGAAAACACAGTTATTTACCAAGTTTTGCAGATGAATTTTTTGGTAAAGATTTTTTATCAAACCTTGTAGAAAATCAATGTGACTTTAGTATGCCGGCAGTAAATGTTGTTGAAACTAAGGACAACTTCAGAATTGAAGTAGCTGCTCCCGGTTTGAACAAAGAAGATTTCAAGATTGATCTTCACAACAATTTGCTTACTATTTCTTCGGAAACGGAAGAGAAAAGTGAAGAAAACGATGAAAAAATTATGCGCCGTGAATTTAGCTATTGCTCATTTAAGCGTACATTTAGTTTACCCGATTTAGTAGAGCACGACAAAATTGCTGCTTCTCATAAAAACGGAATTTTAAACATCGAAATCCCTAAAAGAGAAGAAGCA
>CAYTJB010000333.1:0-2524 GCA_964437995.1 uncultured Bacteroides sp.
ATTTCGCCATCGCAAGTAAATAATCGTGCGAATATAATAGCTTTAAAAAGTTTAGGATGTACGCATATTATTGCTACCACAGCTTGTGGAAGCTTGAAAGAAGAAATCAAACCTGGCGATATGGTAGCTCCCGACCAATTTATTGATTTTACCAAACATCGCCCTACTACATTTTTTGAAAGTTTTGAACCCAATAACCCTACTCATACATCAATGGCTGATCCATTCGATAATGAATTAAGGCAATTAATTATTGCAACAGCTTCGGAATTAAAATTTAAAATCCACCACAATGGAACAATTGTTACCATTGAAGGACCAAGATTTTCAACTAAGGCTGAATCTAATATGTTCAGAAACTGGGGTGCCGATTTAATCAATATGAGTACCGCTCCCGAAGCTATTTTAGCCAACGAAGCCCAAATTCCTTATGCTGCTATTGCTTTAAGTACCGATTATGATTGTTGGAAAACAGATACAGAGCCTGTTTCTTGGGAAAGTGTTTTAGACGTTTTTAATAAAAATGCAGAAAATGTTACTCGGTTATTGTTTGAAATCATTCAGAGATTAAACTATTGGGAACTCTTTTGAATATTCTCTATAAATATTTATCAAGTCTAATTTTTTTATGAACTTTATTATAATAACATTAATTTTGCAAAAAAATAATTGATGCAGGGCGACACAATTTCATATAATTCAGTACGAGATACAAATTTTAATATTTATTGTAAGCCCAACACTTCTCATATTACAACCAAAGCCGATTCGCTTCAACTTCAAACCGATTCATTAAATTATAAATATCTTTTAACAAGTAGATTTAAAAACCTTAATTGCGAAAACGATACGTTACCTACTATAGCATTAAGAGAATCAATGTTTACAACTCATCAGCTTAAAGTTAAAAACATTACTACTCTAATACGGAAAGAACTCTCAACTGATTGGTTGTTGCTACTATTACTACTTTGCTTTTCGTTATTAGCATGGATACTTACATTTTCTCGCAAAAGAGTAAATCAAATTATAAAAGCTACTTATACAAATAGAACTATTAATCAACTAATTAGAGATGGGGATTTGTTTAAAGAGAGAATAGCTGTAGCCTTTATCGTTATTTACTTTATAAGTATTTCTCTTTTTGTTTTTCAAGCAACTCACTACTATTTGAATCTCAAGCAATTTGGATATTATTCTGTGTTTACCTTTTTTATAATTTTGGCTATAATTATTGCTCTTTATATTTTAAAGTTGTTAGCTACAAAATTCATTGGATTTGTATTTAAAAACAATATAGCTAATCATATTTATCTTTTAAATGGATTTATTTTTAATATTATTACAGGAATTTTATTGCTACCTTTATTACTTTTTATGATATATTCAAAAGGTGTAACAGCATCATTTGCAACAAATTTAAGTATTGCAATTGTTCTTGCATTGGCTGCATTAAGGTATCTCAGAAATATTATTATTGGTGTTAGTTTTTCAAAATTTTCTATTTTCTATTTATTTTTGTATCTTTGCACCCTCGAAATATTGCCAATATTAATCATAATAAAAGTTATTATTGGCTTGATTGATAGTAAATTGTAATTTTTTGATTCATATTACTGAAATAAATAATCTTATTTTATCTAAATAAAATAATTTTTGCTAACATAATTTAGCATGCAGCATTTCAGTTATTTAACATGTTTAATATAAATGAAAGTAAAAAATATCCTTATCTCTCAACCACCTCCAGCAGAAAATGAAAAATCGCCATATCGTGATTTAGCAGAAAAGTACAATTTAAAAATGGATTTCCATAAATTTTTTCAAATCGAAGGCATTCCTGGCAGAGAGTTTCGCTTAGATAGAATAAATATGGCTGATTATAATGCTATTATATTTACAAGTCGTCATGCTGTAGATCATTATTTCAGAATCGCCAAAGAAGTACGTTTTGATATTCCCGACACAACAAAGTACTTTTGTATTTCTGAAGCAATTGCACTTTATCTTCAAAAATATGTTCAATATCGCAAACGAAAAATCTTTCACGGGAAACAAACCTTTCCCGAACTAATGGATACTATTTTAAAACACAGGGAAGACAAATTTTTACTTCCTTGCTCCGATATTCATAAGCAAGATATGCCTGAATTGCTTGATAAACATGGAATAAGATACGCAAAAGCTATTATTTACAAAACCGTTGATAGCGATCTTAAATCTCTTGTTGATATTAACAAATATGATATGTTGGTTATTTTTAGTCCATCAGGAGTAAAATCACTTTTTAATAATTTTCCTGATTTTGAACAAGGCGAAAAAATTATTGCCGGTTTTGGACCAACTACTGCCACTGCTATTGCTGAAAGTGGCTTAAACCTTACTATTAATGCTCCCACAAAAACATCACCATCAATGACGATGGCAATTGAAGAATATTTGATAAAACTCGCAAAAAAGAAATAATACCAAAATGAATTATAAATTAATCCAAATAAATTTAAGGTATAATGCCGATCAGAAA
>CAYTJB010000334.1:0-2453 GCA_964437995.1 uncultured Bacteroides sp.
ATTTTTTATATCAATGGCAGAACTTGAAGTAGTAATATTAATTGCTCTTGTATCTGTTGCACTATTACCATTAGTTATAACAGAGTTTGCATAAACTTTATGCTTGGTAGTTGTATTTAAACGAATACCATAAGCAAAAGTAGTACCATTTAAAATACTTACAAAGTTATTGGCAATTAAGCCTTTGGTAGTATCGTTAGAAACACAGGCTTCTGTTAAAATACCATACATATTGGTACCACTGGTAAGGTTTACTGTATTTTTTGTAATTGTATTTAATACATTGCCATTCTGCATATAAATACCATATTTATTGGTATTTGCAATTGAAGAAACAATTGTATTTGAATCAATTAATGTAGAATCAACATATTGAGCGTAAATACCACATACTACAGCACTGTCGATAATATTATTTTTAATAACTATATTTTTCAATTTTGTAGCACTTAAACCCTTCACGGAAATTGCATAAGATCCATTTACAATATGGTTGCCTTGTATTAAATTATTGCTACTTGCAGGAGTTGTCCCTTCAATACTTATCATATATTGAGTAGCAGCAGTTCCAGCAGTACCTACAAAATAATTTCCAATAAATTTGTTGTTAGTAGCACCATTCTTAAGCACAACAGCAGCTGAGTTAACTGGATCAGCAGGTGCAAATTTAATATTCTTAAAAGTAATGAAATCAGCACTATCTAACTTAACAATCCAATTGGCTGCAGCAGTAGAAGTATGATTCATTATTACTGAAGTGCTATCGTTGGTTGCGGATTGGAAAGTTATGGTATTGGTAGCCGATGCACCATTAATAGCAGGAATGGTAAGTTGATCGGAATAAGTACCTGCATTTATATTAAATACAACAGGACCACTAATACCGCATTGTAATAAGCCTACAAAAACATCTGCAAATGTTGCAAAATTAGCACTGGCTCCACCAACAGTATAAGTACCATTCAATGGACCTGAGCAAGCATAAAAAGAATATGCAGCAGTATCATTAGCATTGTTTTGGTCAACACTATCGTTAGGCATATCAGTCCATACTTTTAATGTATGTGCTCCAACAGGTAAATTCAAATTAGCTACTGTGTATGCAGAAATAGAATCTTTTAACAAAGCTAAATGCGTCCATGCAGGAGTAGCAAGAACAGGAGCACCACCATCTATTGTATAATAAATATTTGCTTTTTTTAATGAATCATTGGTAAAGTTTTTAATTTTTACATTAAAATCAAATGGTGTACCAGCAATTACACTTCCAGTAGGATTTGTAATTTGAAAAATACCCGCATCTGGTGTAGGTAAAGGAGCAACAACAAAACCTATGGTAATATTTGGTCTTTGTGTGTTTACAGTACCTGTTGTAGCAGTACTTGAAGCAAATTGTTGGTGTGTACCTGTAGTTCCTGCTGAGTAACGGAAAGAAGGAGATGATGTAGCTCCCGTACCTCCATAATTGGCTTCGCATAAAACCATCAAACTACCCAAATTATAATTAAATGGAGTAGTAAGCGTAATTGTTTTCCACCCCGTAGCAGAAAATGTTTGAGTACCACTATATACCAAAATAGCTCCAGTAGTTAAATTAGCCCAATTATCAGCCGTCATACTTGTAGCAGACGTTTGCTTGAGATATATTTTTATAGGGATATTTGTTGATGTTGCAGCAGTGGAAACATACCACTGCAATTGAGTTATTAAGCCAAATCTATTTACATCACTAGCTTTATATAAAGCAGCACTTTTTGTGTAATCTGCATTTGATTTAAAAGGATAGTTTTGTGGAGTGGTAGCTGTTCCAATTATTACAGGTCCACCTACCGAATATTTAGTAAAAAAAGAATAATAACCAGTAGTAGGCTTATATGCCTTATTATGTGCAGAAGCAGAATCAACAGCAGTAATATTATAAGTAACCGTTTTGCCATAACCCACATAAGGAATTCCTGCTGTATATAAACTATCAATGGTAGGTGATTTTGTCATCATTAATTGTGTAAAAGCACCGCTTCCAACTTTGTATGAAACATAAACACTATCAACACCTGATGCGTCTTTTACATAAGCAGAAACATAGTAAGGTCCGCCATAATAAGCAGTATCAGTAGGATAAGATATCATTGTAATAACAGGAGGATTAAGCTCCGATGGAGCTGCAGTTACTTTAATATCATCTAACAACCATCCATATCTTCCTAAACCAGCAGTATTTCCAGTAGATGTATATCTGAATCTGATTTTAACATTAGCCTGATTGGCTGCAATAGAAGAAATATCAAATTTTTCGTCTTTCCACCAAGCATTGGTAGGAATAGTATTGGTACCTGATGCCCAGTCGGTACTGTATGCATTATCGGAAAATTTATAAACTCCTCCTGATGGAATAAAACTACCAGCACCTCGATATTCTGCAGTATCCAATGGAGTCCATGTAGTACCTCCAT
>CAYTJB010000335.1:0-2132 GCA_964437995.1 uncultured Bacteroides sp.
TTCGTAATAAAAAATGTAAAAGAATGACAGAAACTTCCAATATATATATTGCCTTACCTTGCTTAGATGAACTGGAAACCATCTCTAATTTTATTTACGATTTACAACAACAATCTTTTAATGATTTTATCCTCTATATTTGTGTTAACCAGCCCGATGAATGGTGGAATATTCCTGAAAAAAGAAATATTTGCGAAAACAATCAAAAAACTATTAAGTATTTAAACAGTGTAAAAAATATTGATTGTAAAGTAATTGATTGCAGCAGTAAAGGAAAAGGCTGGGAAGGCAAACAATTGGGTGTAGGTTGGGCTCGCAAAACATTGATGGATACTATTAATGCTGTTGCAAAACCAAATGATATTATTGTTAGCATTGATGCTGATACCCATTTTAATGCTCATTACCTTGAATCTATTAATCATTCCATACACTCACATCCTGAAGCAATGGCTATTTCTGTTCCTTATTACCATCAACTTACCAATGATGAAGCTGCAAACAGAGCCATTTTACGATACGAAATTTACATGCGATATTATGCTATCAATTTATGGAGAATTGCAAGTCCGTTTAGTTTTACGGCATTGGGTTCTGCTATTGCCTTTCCAATATGGGCTTACCGAAAAATAGGAGGGATATCGCCTATGAAAAGTGGCGAAGACTTTTACTTTCTTCAAAAGTTTTGCAAAACAGGCAATATTCTCAACTGGAATCCCCAAAAAGTGTATCCTGCAGCACGATTTTCCGACAGGGTTTTTTTTGGCACAGGTCCCGCAATGATAAAAGGCAATAATGGCAATTGGAACAGTTACCCAATCTACCATTATTCGTTATTTAATAATATTGGCGAAACCTATCAGCTATTTCCTGAGTTATATATAAATGACGTTGATTTACCTATTTCAGAATTTTTAAACGAGCAGTTTCGTGATAAAAAATGGTGGTTATTGCTAAGAAAAAACTTTAAAACCCAAGCCCATTTTTTAAGAGCCTGTTACGAAAAATTAGATGGCTTGCGAACATTGCAGTATTTAAAAACCTCTCAACCACTTATTAATAAAAACGACGAAACCTGTTTACTTGAATTTTTTGCAAAATTTTATCCTGATGCAATATCTCAATTACAATTACCTAAAAACTTTGAACTTAATAAATTGTCTATCGAAGAGCTTGATAATATTAGAAACTATCTTTTTAAAATAGAAGAACAATATCAATACAAACATTATAACAAAACATCAGCAAATGAATAACCATAAACTCCTTACCATAACCGGGGCCAATGCAACAGGAAAAACAAGATTAGCTGCATTGGTTGCCAATAAAATACAAGGCGAAATTATAAGTGCCGATTCACGCCAAGTGTATAGAGGTATGGATATAGGCACTGGTAAGGATTATGAGGATTATACAGTGAATGGTATTGGCATACCTTTTCATTTAGTAGATATTGCTGATGCCGGCACAGAATACAATGTTTTTGAGTTTCAAAAAGATTTTTTAATCGCCTATCAGCAAATTATAGAACGAGGAAACGCACCTATTCTTTGTGGTGGAACCGGTATGTATATTGAATCGGTATTAGCTGGTTATAAATTAATAAAAGCTCCTATTGACAATGATTTTCGCTTTGCGTTGAAGGATAAAACAAACGAAGAACTACAGTTGCAACTTTCACAATTGAAATCCTTGCACAATACTACCGATATTTCTGATAGAGAACGATTAATAAGAGCCTTAGAAATTTCCAATTTTGAAGTCAAACAATCTTCTATTTGCGATTTTCCTAAAATTCCTCATATATTAATAGGTATATGGTTCGAAAGAGAAATTATTCGCCAACGCATTACCGAGCGTTTACAGTTGCGATTAAAAACCGGTATGATAGAAGAAATTCGAGAACTATTAAAAACAGGTTTAACCCCTGAGCAATTAAAGTTTTATGGTTTGGAATACCGCTATATTACCATGTATATCAACCATGAAATTAGTTACGATGAAATGTTTAGCTTGCTAAATATTGCCATACACCAGTTTGCTAAGCGACAAATGACTTGGTTTAGACGAATGGAAAAGAAAGACTTTAAAATACATTGGATAGATGGACAAAAAAGTGAAGCCCAAAAGAT
>CAYTJB010000335.1:2142-2445 GCA_964437995.1 uncultured Bacteroides sp.
TTATATTGAAATAAATAAATCTTTATTATTACAAAATTTTAAAAGCTGTCTTACAAATATAAAACAGCTTTTTATGATATTAAGAAATAATTCACATGACCCCTATTACATATTACGTATCGGTATTAGTTTGTTAGAATTTAGTATAATGCCAATAGTGTAGCTGTTAGAGTAGAATTTATTGAACTATTACAGATTACCGTATCGGTATTATTCGATATAGTATCATTTTTGGTATATTATGAAAGAAAAGGCTGAATCAATGATTGAACCTTTTCTTAAAATACCAAAGGAAACTTTATC
>CAYTJB010000336.1:0-1615 GCA_964437995.1 uncultured Bacteroides sp.
AAATTTTGACAAAGTTACAAATTATTTACAATATTTAAAAGCGTTTTAGTATAAAAAGACGAATTGATGCTCATATTTGTATTTCATTCACGGCATATTGTATTTACAAGGAAATGGAGAGGCTATTGAAAGAAGTTAAATCAATTTTGTCTGTAAAAAGAGCTGTTGAGCTAACTCATAATATGTATCAAATAACTTATACGCTTCCGCAGTCTAAACATGTTAAGTCAACCCTTATGAAAATGGATAATGATCAGTCCGAGCTTTATAATATCGTCAAATTTTTATAGGGTGTCCCATTGCGGAAAACAAGAAAGAGGCTGGCATTTTAAAAATGCCAGCCTCTTTTAATTATGTATTTAACAATTAATTATCGTTTTACAACAATTAATTTATCTGTAGCTGTAGCTGTAGGTGTTTTCAAAGTATAAAAATAAGTACCGCTTGTTAAGTTAGATAAATCTACATCAACAGCGTAATTTCCTTTTGCTTGTGTACCTTGATTAATCGTTTTAACCGTTCTACCTGTAATATCAGTAATGATAATAGTAGCATTTTCAGTGTTTTTTAGCTCATAAGAAATCTGAGTAGTGTTGTTAGCTGGATTTGGCATACAAGAAAATAAATTAACCGAACTATTGGTAATTTCATTAATTCCAATAAAAACATTTTGGTTAAAAATTGCACGAATCATTACAGCAGGAACATTTACTCCTAACTGCCATACATACCAATTAGCAGCAGTAGGATCCCAATATGGCTGTGCTTGATCATATTGAGGAAGTCCTGTATTATCAGTAGCTATTTTAACAGTATCAGTACCTCCGGTAACTTGAATACCTACGAGATATAGAGAGTCTTTTTGCATAGTCCATGGGGTAGTATAAGGAAGATTAATGGATGGTGGATTAACCATTGGAGCAGTTGGAGGAATATCCGAAGCTAAAATTGTATAATTAGCTGATTGAGCAACAATGGTTCTTGTCCCTGTTGCTTCAAAAAACTGATACAAAACAGCTTTAATTTTTGAACCTGGCTTTGTTGCATTATTTACAACACAATTAGCACCATAAGACATTCTGTTTTGATTAACTACATATTTATTAGTCGCAGTATAAGGGTCACATAAACCATTCGTTGTTTCAGCCCATCTTGAGCCAGTATAAGTGTTATTATCTCTTGAATACATACAAGTATCGCAAACAACTTTTAAATCAAAAGTATCCTGAGCCAACAGAAAAGGAATAGAGTCGCTTGAGATATAAGAAAAAACAGGGTAAGTACCTATTGTCAGAGGGGGTGTAAAAAATTCATTATCAAGCGTCAAATCAACAAGACTTAGACCTGGTGCCAATGTTGTATCACTACTTGTAGAATCAGCACGAGGAGTAGTAGCAGTAGCTAATACAACACCATGAAGTTTTAAATGCGTTTGGGTTTTACCTCCTGCGTTTGTAATATTAGCCCTGTAATACATAGGTAGTCCTAAGCCAGAAGGCATTTTTGTGTAACCACCATCTAAATAGTTTGCATACGAATTCATAGAACGCAAAGTAACCTTATCTATTCGAATTGAATTATTTACTGGCTCGTTTAATTGTACATCATCTATAGC
>CAYTJB010000336.1:1625-2439 GCA_964437995.1 uncultured Bacteroides sp.
ACCAGCCTGTCCGGGAGTGCCAGTTGGATGAGTTGCTGGAGCATAAAATCTAAATCTAATCCAAACTTGTGCTTTGTTTGCAGCCCATGGAGTAATATTATATTCTTTCCAACCATAATTATATGAATTTGATGAAGCAGCACCTCTTACATTAATAGTATGCCAATTTACATTATCGCTACTAATCTCTAACAAGGCAGAATCTAAATTGAATGCTTTGTATCCACTAAAAAATTTAATATTTACAGCCATTTTGCCCGTAGTATTAATAGCAACAGCATTGGTTAAAGTAGCATTAACTATACCATAATTTGCATCTATTAAGTTAGTAATACCATCAAAATAAAATACACCAAGATTTGGAGTAGCAGAAGTCATATATAACTGTGGCCATGTATATTGTCTATACACAGGTGGAAACGAAGCCGTATCCGCTGCCCACGCCCAGGTATTTAAGATATTGGCAGCATGATCTGGCATTTTGGCTGCAACCCAATCCGAAGCATCTGCCATTGAAGATGTCCAAATTATAGCTTTTGTATTAGAAACCACATTTTTGTTAAAGTATTGATCAAGGCTTTGTGGCTCATCAGCTAAAACTGATTCGATAGTTGAGGGCTTAACACCTAAGTTTTGCCCAAAACTCAATGTACTGCTAATTACAAGCAATACAATAAAAGATAAAAATTTTCTCATTTTTTTAAAATTTAATTAATTTATAATATTACAAAAATAATACTTTTTTTTTAAAAATACTTTTTTTTTTAATATTTTCTGTGTTTTACTACTTTTGTCAACTGTTAAACTTCGCTTT
>CAYTJB010000337.1:0-2437 GCA_964437995.1 uncultured Bacteroides sp.
AAATCAGCTGCTCTGGCCAACTGAGCTACATCGGCATTGGTATTACTACATTCTTTAAAAAAAACAGTCCTTCTTTTAAAAAGGACTGCAAAAGTAGAAATAATTTTTATACTACCAAAATATATTTTGTTTTTTTTTAATTAAATTCCTCTTAATTTTTCTTTATGTTTAATTAATTGTTTCTTTAATGCTTCAACTGCTTGATCAGTAGCTCCTTCAAAAGTTTTGCAATTTTTCTTAGCAAATAAGTCGTTGCCTGGTATTACTAATCTTATTTCGGCAATTTTATTTTCCAATACTTCGGCGTTCTCTATTTTAAGTATTACTTCACTCCCAATTATATCAGTATAATTGCTTGTAAGTTTCTGAACTTTTTCGGTAATGAATTCATCTAACTTCTTGTCAGTTTTGAATTTAACAGAATTAATAGTTACTTTCATAATTGTTAACCTCCATGTTATGCCCTCGGATGGGCTTGTTTATAAATACTTTTTAATTTATTAATTGTGTTGTGAGTATAAACCTGTGTTGCCGAAAGATTAGAATGTCCCAATATTTCTTTAATGGCATTAAGGTCAGCTCCATTGTTAAGCATGTGTGTAGCAAAGGTATGGCGTAAAACATGCGGACTCTTTTTATTAATTGTAGTTATTCCGCTAAGGTAATAATTTACGACTCGATAAACAAGTTTTGGGTAAAGTTTTTTTCCAAAATTTGTTAAAAAAATAAAATTTTCTTTTTCTAAAGATGTAATACCCTGTTTTGCTTTTATTTCCGAAAAATATAAAATTTTATCTTTTAGCATTTTTGTGATAGGAATAATTCTTTCTTTGTTTCGTTTGCCAAGAACTTTTATAGTTAAATTTACTGTATCTATATCTTCTTGCTTTAAATTTATGAGTTCAGACAGACGTATTCCTGTGTTGTAAAGCACTTCAAGCATAAGTATATTGCGAACTTTGGCATATTCATCAGAAATTTCAGCGTCATCAAGCATTGTTTGCATATTGGCTTCTTCTACAAATACGGGAAGTTTTTTGGGGGTTTTGGGCGATACTATTTTAATAGTAGGATTAACGGTAAGTATTTTTTCTCTTAACAGGTATTTGTAAAATGATTTCAGTGTAGTAATTTTTCTGTTAATGCTTCGTGCCTGAATGCCAGTTTCCATAAGCGAAGCTAACCATGAGCGTATTATTTGGTGGTCAACTTCGGTAATTTCAGATATATTGTATGTATTATATATGTAGGTGTAAAATTGTTCGAGGTCGCTTTGGTAGGCAATACAGGTGTTGGGCGAATAGCGTTTCTCGTATTTTATGTATTGTAGAAATTTTTCGGTAATCATTTACGTTTGTAAAGTTTAAAAGTTCTTAAAGTTTGTAAAGAGGCTTTGTAGCTAACTATTTTCTTAATACATCCTAAATTGAAGTGCATCCTTTTTATTTACAAAAATAAGCATTGTTTTTATAAAAACAAATCAAAAGCTAAAAGAAAAAGTTAAACAAATAAAAATAATATCAGGCATAAACACAACTACAGTTGCTATAATTATTTCTGAAACCAATGGTTTTGAATATATTGAGAATGCTAAACAATTGACCAGTTTTGCTGGTTTGGATGTTAAGTTAGCTGAATCAGGTAAATGAAAAGGGAAAACAAGAATAAGTAAACAAGGCAATAGCCATATCAGGGCAGCACTCTATTTTCTCCTGCATTAACTGCAATTAGATCCAGTACTCATTATAAAACTGTATATAATAGAATTCTCTCAGGTAAAAGAGCTAGTAAAATTGGGATAACAGCTATCCAACGTAAATTGTTGATATTGATATATTCAATATGGAAAAGTGAAAAGAATTAATCTTTGCATAATATTCCTCCATTTTTTTCAAAATCGAAGCGTTAATTGCAAGCCAGCAGTAGGTGGATTTCCGAAACGCAATGAGTTGTTATTTATCATAGGGTCAATGCGTAATGTTAAATCATTGCCAACGTCATACGTAAATAAATGTGCATAAACACTTGCATCAATAATGTTTAACAAATAAACTACACCGGCAATGATATATGTAAATTCGAGGTTTCGCTGGTAATAATTTTTGAGCTGCAAAATAGTATTATCCGAATATATTGCATAACCAGCGTTTATATTGGTTGAATCGTTATTAGCTCTTGCAACATATTCGTCTCTATAATTATGATATTTATTTGTATTAAAAATAAAAAAGTAGGTTAAGGTGGCTATTCCTGCATATAAAACAGGTACTTTCCAATATTGACGGTTATAAACTTGCCCTAAGCCTGGTATTACCATCGAATACAGTGTTGCTTTATGAGGTGAGTGCGTTTTAACTTTAAGACTATCTGTAAAGTTTTGAGAATATGTAGTTTGAGGCGTTGCTATTACTGATAAAATTACAAACAGTAAAAATAC
>CAYTJB010000338.1:0-2425 GCA_964437995.1 uncultured Bacteroides sp.
AGTTTGTCATCAAAACAACTTCACTCATCTATACTTTGGTTTTGAATCTCTCAGATTTTTTGCACTTCAGGCAGCTTTCTTGTGAGCCATTTAAATCAAATTAAAAAATAGTAATACAAATGAAGGTATTTCTTGCTAAAACACTGAAAATTATCAAATTAATTTGGACGAAATTTATTATTTTAATAAAATTTATTTTTTACGTACCTCAAAAATGGCCTCGCTACAAAAAGATTTTACTACGTATTTTACATATCTTTTTTGTTTTTATTATTTTTCTCGGTCTGGTTGATATGAATTTTTTGTGGATGTTTGGTAAATCGCCAAAATTGAGTCAAATCAACAATCCTAAACAAAAAACAGCATCAGAATTATATGCTGCTGATGGTAAAATGATTGGAAAATATTTTGATGAAAATCGTACGCCCATAAAACTTAGCGAAGTTTCACCATTAATGATAAAAACGCTTATTAATACAGAAGATGTGCGTTTTTACGAACATCATGGCATTGATTTACGAGCTACTTTTTCGATACTTTGGTACATGGTAAAAGGTGAAAAAAGAGGCGGAAGTACTATTACACAACAATTAGTTAAAAATCTTTTTAAAACCCGCAATAACTATTCCAGAGGATTACTTGGATATATACCTGGTGTTAAAACAGTTATATACAAAGCCAAAGAATGGATAACATCTCTTAAAATTGAGTTGTTTTACAGTAAAGACGAAATATTAACAATGTATTTCAATACCGTTGATTTTGGTAGCAATGCTTATGGTATAAAAACTGCAGCACGTACGTTTTTCAATATTAAGCCTTCGCAACTTAATATCCAACAATCAGCTTTGCTTGTAGGAATGCTAAAAGCACCCACTTATTATAGTCCTATTTCACATGCCGATAGGGCGTTAGAAAGACGTAATACGGTGTTAGGGCAATTGTTAAAATACGAAATAATTTCTCAATCTGAATTTGATTCAATTAGTAAGATTCCTATTTTGCTTAATTATAGTGTTGAAAATAATTACGATGGGAAAGCTCCTTATTTTAGAGAAGCAGTAAGCAGTTATTTAAAAACATGGTTAAAAGAAAAAGAACTTAATTTGTACGAAGACGGATTAAAAATATATACTACGTTAGACTTAGGAATGCAACAATATGCAGAGGAAGCTATGGTTGAACACATGCAACGATTACAAAAACGTTTTTTTCAACATTGGGAAGGCGAAAATCCATGGCGTAAAGAAAATGGAGAAGAAATTACTGATTTTATTGATAAACTTGTAGTAAAATCTAATCATTATAAAGATTTAATAAAATTGTTTCCTAATCAAAAAGATTCTGTCGATTTTTATTTAAATCAAGCACGAAAAATGCGTGTATATACATATAAGGGCGACAGAGATACTCTTTTAAGTACTATTGATTCGATAAAATATTATAATTCGTTGCTACATGCAGGTTTTATAACAATGGATCCTTTTAATGGTTACGTAAAAACATACATTGGCGGTATCAATTTCAATAGTTTTAAATTCGACCATGTAATAAAGTCGAAACGCCAACCGGGTTCTACATTTAAAGCATTTGTATATACCGCAGCTATTGAAAATGGCTATGCTCCGTGTGATAAATTGATGGATGTGCCTGTTACATACAAATACACAGAAAAAGGACAAGCAAAGTCTTGGTCGCCAAGCAATGCAGATTGGGTATTTACAGGTTCAAGTGTAACTTTAAAATATGCTTTTGCAAAATCTATCAATTCCATAGCAGTACAACTTACTCAAAAATTAAGTTGGCAGAAAGTAATAGAATATGCCCATAAACTCGGAATAAAAACGAAATTGGCTGATGTGCCTTCTGTTTGTTTAGGCTCAAGTGATGTTTCTTTATTTGAATTAATTACAGCCTATTGCCCTTTAACAAACGAAGGTTACAAAATAGAACCTATATTGGTTACAAAAATCACAGATAGAAAAGGGAAAGTTTTATACGAAATGCAACCTAAAAAAGAAAGAGTAATCAGCGAAGAAACAGCTTTTTTGATGTCGCAAATGCTACAAGGAGGCTTGCACGAACCTGGCGGAACTACTCAAGCACTTTTTGAATACGACTTATTTTCCGATAACAAAACAGATTTTGGAGGAAAAACAGGTACCTCTTCCAATCACTCAGACGGTTGGTTTTTGGGAGTAACACCAACTTTAATATCAGCTTCTTGGGTTGGTGCCGATAATAGAAGTGTGCATTTCAGAACTTCCGAATTAGGCGAAGGTTGCAAAACAGCATTACCTATTTATGGTTTGTTTATGGAAAAGTTATTGAAAGATCCAAAATTTGCTGAACACAAAAAGAAATTTGGCAAGCCTAAAATTAAAATCACAAAAAACTATAGTTGCCATACTTATTTTCACAAAAA
>CAYTJB010000339.1:0-2406 GCA_964437995.1 uncultured Bacteroides sp.
AGAAATACTTTTAGCAACGCTATTTTTTACTATGCTTTTTTACATTTTTACATTTTTACATTTTTATATTTACAATATTTTTGATAAAACACGCCACAACTGCTGTAAATATATTGATATTTGATTTTCAGTTATAGCGAATTTTATATGTGTACAAATATATAACAATAAATTTAAAAAATACAAAACAATAAATTATATTTTAACATGCAAAATTATTTATACCATTTATGTAATATTATTAAGTACATTTATGCTTATGTTAGTCCATAGCTTATTTATAATTTTACATCATGCAAAGCATTGGAAAAATTATAGAAAGTAAGCTTCGTGAAAAAGGCATTTCGGTAAGCGAATTTGCCAGGCGGATTAATACCAATCGTAATAATGTGTATGATATATTTCGCAGAGATTCTGTTGATACACAATTGTTGCAGAAAATTTCAGCTGTTTTAGATTATGATTTTTTTCAATACTTTAATATGGATACAAACCCTAACACAAACATGGTGGAAGAACCTACCGCCACCTACCAAAGCAATTATGCTGATTGGCAACAAAAAATACGAGAATTAGAAAAGGAAATATTGTATTTAAAAGAACGGCTTGCCGATAAAGACCGAATAATTGAGTTGCTGGAACAACAAAAAAAGGTTTAGCGGGCAAAAAGCCACTTATTGTACTATTATTAAAGTTACTGGATATTCATCTGATGGCTAAATAATAATTTTGCGATAAACCGTTATTATTCAATTAGTCATCTGATGAATTGTGGAATACCAAAAAATCAAAATTCTGTCAGGTTTTCAAAACCTGACAGAATTAAAACCAATAAGTTATACAAAAGTGATTTATAAAACGGACTATTTATAAATCATTTTGGTATAAGTTGTCATTTTAACTTTATTTTTCTAACTCAAATGCTCTTAAAGAAACAACATCCCAAAGAAAAAGCTGCATTGCATTCTCGCAATAAGCATAGGGAACGTTATGATTTCAAGCTATTGGTTGAGAGTTGTCCCGATTTAGCCAAATTTGTTATTATAAACGCATACAACGATGAATCCATAGATTTTTTTAATCCACAAGCCGTAAAAATGCTCAACAAAGCCTTGTTGAAAAACTATTATGGTATTGATTATTGGGATATTCCTCAAAATTATTTATGTCCACCCATACCCGGTAGAGCCGATTATATTCATCACATAGCCGATGTGTTGGCTAATAGCAACAATGTGGCAATTCCAAAAGGGAATCAAATAAAATGTTTAGATATTGGTGTGGGTGCAAATTGCGTATATCCTATCATTGGAAACAAAGAGTATGGCTGGTCATTTGTAGGTAGCGATATAGATGTTGTTGCCATTGAATCGGCAACTAAAATTATTGAGCAAAATTTGGTTTTAAAAAACAAGGTAGAAATAAGATTACAGCCCAATCCAACAAATATTTTTAAAGGAATTATTCAAAAAGACGAATGTTTTGATGTGTGTATTTGCAATCCGCCATTCCATGCTTCATTGGCAGCAGCTCAATCGGGAACACTTCGCAAATTAAGCAATTTGAATCGTAAAAAAATAAGCAAGCCAGTCTTAAACTTTGGTGGTCAAAACACTGAATTGTGGTGCGATGGAGGCGAAGAAAGATTTGTACGCAATATGGTGGAGCAAAGTAAAGAATTTGCCATGGAATGTTTTTGGTTTTCGAGTTTGATTTCTAAATCATCATCACTCAACAGCATTTATGATGCACTCGCAAAAGCAGCAGCCGTTGAAGTAAAGACTATAGCAATGGGGCAAGGAAATAAAATAAGCCGTATTGTTGCTTGGACTTTTCTAAACAAGGAACAACAGCAGAAATGGGTAGAAAGAAGATTTTAAGAATTACGAAAAAATGACGTAGCGAAGGGAGATATTCCAACTTTTTACTTTCCAAACTTATTCTTACTTTTGCATCTCTAAAAAAACAAAAGATGGCAAGTAATTATATTGCAATATTAGCAGCAGAAATGAATGTAGCTGCATGGCAAGTAGAAAAAACGTTGGAATTGTTGGATGGGAGTGCTACTGTACCTTTTATTTCACGTTATCGTAAGGAAATGACTGGTAGTTTGGATGAAGTTCAGGTAGCACAAGTGCGGGATAGGGTAGCTCAGCTACGTGAGTTGGATAAACGCCGTGAAGCCATCATAGCTTCCATAGAAGAACAAGGCAAAATGACCGATGATTTGCTCCGACAAATTAATCAGGCTGTAACAATGTCGGAATTGGAAGATATTTATTTGCCGTATCGTCCGAAACGCAAAACACGCGCTACTATTGCTATTGATAAAGGCTTAGAACCACTTGCCAAAATTATCATGGTTCAAAACATGATTGACTTAGAGGAACGTGCCAGTAAGTTTAT
>CAYTJB010000340.1:0-2404 GCA_964437995.1 uncultured Bacteroides sp.
AGCAAGCTTCCGAATTAAGCAAAACCGTTACTTTGATAAGGTAATT
The DNA here is from genome assembly GCA_964437995.1 of uncultured Bacteroides sp. GTDB lineage: Bacteria > Bacteroidota > Bacteroidia > Bacteroidales > JACABE01 > JACABE01. The sequence continues at coordinate 47 of CAYTJB010000340.1, forward strand.
GTTGTTTTAAATAATAAAATATTCAGTCCTATCTTTTATTCAGTATATAGCATAAAAGATAGGACTGATAGTAATTACTTCAACCATTTTATAATGAATATTTCAACCATAATTAATCAAGCAAATACCCAATCGTCAATCAAGCTAATTTCGACTAAAGTATTAGAAGGAAAGCGTATAAGCATTGACGAATGCGTTGAATTGTACGAAAAATCAGATTTAGGTTTGTTGGGAATGCTTGCTAATCATATTAGAGAGCTAAAAAACGGAAATAATACGTATTTTAATAAAAATCTTCATATTGAGCCTACCAATATTTGTATTCACAACTGCAAATTTTGTTCGTATTCAAAAAAAATAGGTGGCGATGGCTGGGAATATAGCATTGACGAGATGCTTGAAACAATTAATAAAGCTGATAATTCTATTACCGAAGTTCACATTGTTGGCGGCGTGCATCCGCTTCGCGATATTCACTATTATGGTAACTTAATCAACCAAATAAAAACTGCAAAACCACATCTTCATATTAAGGCATTTACAGCAGTTGAAATTGATTATATGATTAAAAAAGTCGGTATTAGTGTGGATGAAGGGGTTCAATTATTAAAAAACTACGGATTAGATTCTGTGCCAGGTGGAGGTGCCGAAATATTTGATGAAACCTTGCGTGCAGAAATTTGCTCTTCTAAAACATCTTCTACTCAATGGCTTGCCGTACACGAAGTTTTACGTTTAGCTGGAATTCCAAGTAATGCTACTATTTTGTATGGTCATATAGAAACGTATCGCCATAGAGTCGAGCATTTGAACAGATTGCGAATTTTACAAGACAAAACCAATGGATTTAATGCTTTTATTCCTTTAAAATTTAAGCATAAAAACAACACAATGTCCGAAATTAAAGAAGTTTCGGTAGTTGAAGATTTGAAAAATTATGCCATTTCCAGAATATTTTTAGATAACTTCCCTCATATAAAAAGCTATTGGCCCATGGTAGGCAAACAGTTAGCTCAATTATCGCTATCTTTTGGTGTAGATGATTTTGATGGAACTATCAACGATTCCACAAAAATTTATTCTTTAGCAGGTTCTGAAGAGCAAAACCCATCTATGACTACTGAGGAAATGGAAGAGCTGATAAAAGCTGTTGGTAGAATTCCTGTTGAAAGAGATTCGTTGTACAATCCAATAAATTTGTAATTTTTCTTCAAAAAATTATTTCAATTGATTGAAAAAGAGAATATAAAAAAGAAAATTTACGATAAACAGACTGCTTTTTTAAAAGCTCAGCATTATTGTGCCTATCAAGAACGTTCGCAGCAAGAAGTACGTAATAAATTATATGATTGGGGTTTACACAATGCTGATGTTGAGAATATTATTGTTGATTTAATAGAACAAAATTTTATCAACGAAGAACGATTTGCAATGCTCTTTGCCGGTGGTAAATTCAGAATTAAAAAATGGGGAAGAATTAAAATTAAGAATGAACTTAAATTACGAAAAATAACACCCTATTGTATTCGCAAAGCTATTGAATCTATTGATGATAAAGAATATATTGAAACGTTGAAAGAATTAATAGAAAAAAAAACCGCCCTAACAAAAGAGAAAAATAAATTCAAAAAGTTTTCAAAAATTGCCAATTTTATAATTTCAAAAGGATTTGAAAGAGAATTGGTTATAGAATTAATGAAGGAGAACATGGATTAATACCGAATTATTTTCTTAAATCCGCAAGCTCTTTTTTGCTTGCCACAAAAAAGAAATATATATTCTTTTTTGCAAACTTAGATAAAAATTGACGATTTATAAGCGACCCGAATAAAAAATCAAGACAGTAGCCGTATCATTTTTTGATACTATTTGTTTTAATTTTGTTAACAAGCTCGAAGCTCAATGTCTAATTTAAAACATATCATATGAAAACGGTCTGCGGTTTTGACGTACACAAAGATATTGTATTTGTTTGTATTTTGTTTCCCGATGGGAAAAAATAGAATTTTTTGGGGATATCTACTATAGAACTGTATCAACTGTTTTCCGCAATGGAGCACCCTATAAAAATTTGACGATATTATAAAGCTCGGACTGATCATTATCCATTTTCATAAGGGTTGACTTAACATGTTTAGACTGCGGAAGCGTATAAGTTATTTGATACATATTATGAGTTAGCTCAACAGCTCTTTTTACAGACAAAGTTGGCAAACTCGTGTTCAAAGATTTGTTTCTTTATCTTATCGGGTTCGTTCTTTATTCTTGCCCCCAATATATATTCGTATTCCTTGGTTTCTAATGCTTTTATGTTTTCTGTTGACAGCAAGCCAGCATCGGCAACCACAATCGGCTTAT
>CAYTJB010000341.1:0-2402 GCA_964437995.1 uncultured Bacteroides sp.
TTTTAAAAGACCTTTGGCTATAATAGTTACATAATACACACCATCGGGCAAATCTTTGCCATCAAAATCGTTTTTATAATTATTACTCTCATACACCTTTTTACCCCAACGATTGTAAATAATAACTTGTGTTTCGGTATAACCGCCACCTTCTTTTAAAGCACCAATCTCAAATTTATCGTTAATTCCATCGCCATTTGGAGTCATAATATTAGGGAACACCAATACATCATTAATGATTTTAACTTTATATGCAATTGTATCATTACAACCAAAACTACTTGTAGCTGTTAAAGTAACAAGATATTCTTTTTCGTCTGGATAAATAGCTGGAAATATAAAAGGAGGATTTTGTAATGGACTATTACCAACTACAGTGGTTTCAGGCAATGGACCTTCAAATAACCAATTCCACGTAAATGAAGTATCCATAGGAGTGGTTAAATTTCTAAAATTAATAAGTGGATTTAACCTTGTGCCAATTGGTGGATCCCATGTAAAATCAGCCAAAGGCTGAGGATATACAGTTACTGCATTTAGAGATAAAAACTCCCCTTTGCAGCCAGCAGTAGTTACTACTGATAGCTTAACAGTATAGGTTCCTGGCGTATGATAAATATGAGTTGTATTCAAATCGGTACTCGTACTTCCATCGCCAAAATCCCAAATTCGAGTTCCTCCCACAGGACTTGTTCCATCTATCATGTTTACCGATAAAGGAGCACAGTCCTTTGCAGGGTAAGGTAATTGATCAAAGCTCACTTGTGCTTCTTGATTAACAGTAATAGTTAGTAAAGTATCTGCACCGGCACAACCTATATCATCGTTAACAATTACAGTATATGTAGTAGTAACAGCGGGTGTTGAAATAGGATTAAAAATAGTATCTGAATTTAATCCAGTTGAAGGCAACCAAGTATAACTTAAAGGACCTCCGGCACCTCCTGTTGCAATAACATTAATAGGAACACCATAAGTTGGAGTAGGCCAGGTCTGACATATTGATGTATCGTTACTTGGGAGAAGACGAATAGAATCTCTGCTTAAAATGTTTATTAGTATAGAGTCACCCATTATTGCACAACTTGTAATAGTTGTATCATCAACCTTTATAGATATGGTCTCGATAGGTTCGATAATATTATCAACAATTGGAATAATTGTAAGCGTTTTTGTTAATTGCCCTGGTGGGATAAAAACTATATTTGGAATTTGTTGATAATCTACCCCATTAGTAGCTGTTCCTGATATAATAAGTGGAAAAAATACGGTATCTGTTTTTACAACAGGTATTGTAAATTTTACAATTGCATTGTTACAACCTTCAATAGCTATAGGTGAAGCATTTATATTTGTATAATTTGTAGATATACTAACAGCATTAGCAGAAAAACTATTGGCTTCTAAAAAAACACCAGAATCATAAGAATGATCAGCCCTATCTCCAACTGCTAATTTGATATGATAAGGTGTACAAGGTACTACTACGGCAATCGCTGTTAAAACTACAGTAAATCCATCAAACTGAATGGTAGCTCCTCCTGTATTATCCACATAGTATTGTGCGTTTACATTTGCATTAACATTGTCGATTGTAATAGGGAGTGTAGTATTAGGTATTAATGCTATATTTTTGTTCAAATAAGCTACACCGTTAGGATTTTGTCCTGTAATAAAGAAACCAAAAACATCATTAAAACTTGTATTTACAAACTCCATATATTCTTCCGAACCAAAAACAAATCTAAATTTAATAGTATCAGATAAAGGAAGAAAGTCAAACTCAAGAACAGCAGCATCATTAATTACAGCACCAGGTACTAATGATACAAGTTGTGGATCACTGATACTTAAACCTGTTATTTGAGTAGTTGTACTTCCTGAATTATTTGGACCAGCCATACCACTCACACCACCAGATGAAAGGAGTAGTCCGCTTGAAAATCCTAAATTTGTTGGAGTTACACCTGGTGTAAAAGAACCTATTTGATTAGATGTAATGGCAGCAGGAGAACCATTAAATGTTACATTACTAACGGTTACTCCATTTCCAAGCAACACACTTTGAACTAATTGCTGTGGCGTTATCCCTGTAGCAGGAACAACATTTAATTGTGCAAAAATTGAATTATTAGAACTCGAAAAAAGAAAAGTTATTATCAGTATGAGATAAAAGTAAGTATTTTTTATTTTTTTCATTATAAATTGTCTTTTTAATTAATTACCTATACTTATAAGTTTTATTGTCTTTTTTTAATATAAAGCACATTAAAAAAACATTCAATATGCTTTATAAAAATATATTTACACTTTTTACCGCAATATTTGTAAGCTACTTTTGTATTCTACATCTTTTAAAAGACCTTTGGCTATAATAGTTACATAATACACACCATCGGGCA
>CAYTJB010000342.1:0-2401 GCA_964437995.1 uncultured Bacteroides sp.
GTATCACCAGCATTAATTAAATCGCCAATAAGCGATTGCGAGCGATAAGCTGTTAGGGGCATTAATTGTTGTATTGCCAATGTAATTTCGTTTTTTGCAATAGGTTGCAACACACTAAAATCAACCACCTTCGTATTATAATCATTTAAAAGTTTAGCTTTAAGCTCAGGCTTTAAAGCTTCAATATCCGATTTGTTGTGTACTATTAAATATGGAATAGCATAATCATTGAAGTTTTCAATAAGTTTACGTTCTTCATCGCCAAATGTATTAGAAGCTATAAGCAAAATGGCTAAATCAATCGTTTTGAGTGCTTCGTAAGTTTTAGCAATGCGTTTGTTACCCAATTCGCCCGAATCGTCAATGCCAGCAGTGTCTATCAATACCACAGGACCTATTTCGTTTATTTCCATTGACTTTTTTACAGGATCTGTAGTAGTTCCTGCAAGTTCGGATACAATGGCAATTTCTTGCCCTGTTAATGAATTAATCAATGAACTTTTACCATTGTTTCGCCTTCCGAAAATACCTATATGCGGTTTTGCGTCTTTTCCTTTGCTCATTTTATTATAATTTTGTAGTGATACAAAAGTATGCAAAAAATTAAAATAAAAATAAATAATACACCTCAAAGTAACTTTTTTAGTTATTTTTGTTTTAAAAAACAAAAGTAAAAATGCGAATCATTCTAATAGGTTTTATGTCGAGTGGAAAATCTACTATTGGTAGGCAACTTGCACGTAAAATGAATTTAGAATTTATTGATATTGACGAAGCTTTTGAAGAAAAATATAAAATGACGATTACCAACTTTTTTGATCTTTTTGGAGAAGATAAATTTAGAGAATTGGAACGTAAGGTTTTATTAGATAGTTTTAAGCAAGACAATGTGGTTATTTCAACGGGTGGCGGAACTCCTTGTTTTTACAACAATATTGATATTATTAACAAACATGGCATATCTGTTTATTTAAAATTACATCCCAATTCAATTATTGACCGCTTGTTACACACAAAAAAACAGCGACCTTTACTCAAAAACCTTAGCTTAGAAGAGCTAAGTAGCTATGTTAATTCGCAATTAATTAAAAGAGAATTTTACTACCAGCAAGCTCGATTTACATACACCGTAGAAAGTAAAAAACCTAATGAATTATACTTTTTACTAAAACAAAGTTTTGAAGAAAACGGCTTACTATTTCCTGTCGTTTAATTTTCCAAACTTTTCTTACCTTTGCAGCCTAAAAAATAGAATTTATGGCTTTAAAATGTGGCATTGTCGGATTGACAAATATTGGAAAAACAACATTATTCAATTGTATTTCAAATACTAAAGCGGAAACTACAAGTTTTGCTTATAGTACCAATAAATCGAACATGGGTATTGCCAATGTTCCCGATATGCGTTTGTTTGAATTAGATAAAATTATTAAAGCCGAAAAAGTAATACCTGTAACAATTGATATTGTTGATATTCCTGGCTTAGCCAAAGGTTCTAACCAAGGCGAAGGCGTTGGAAATGCTTTTTTGGCTGATATTCGCCAAACAGATGCTATTATTCACGTTTTGCGTTGTTTTGATGACGAAAATTTGCCACACGTGGAAGGTTCTATCAATCCTGTTCGCGACAAAGAAATTGTTGACCTCGAATTACAAGTAAAAGATTTAGAATTGATTGAACGTAAGATTCAACGTACCGAAAAGGCTGCAAAATCGGGGGATAAAGATGCTAAACATGGTATTGACGTGCTTACTCGTTATAAAAATCATTTAGAAAATTTTCAAAATGTGCGTACGTTGGAAATATCAGAAGATGATAAGAAATGGGTTACCGATATGTTTTTGTTGACCGACAAACCTGTAATGTACGTATGTAATGTAGATGAAGCTTCTGCGACCACTGGAAATGCGTATGTTGAAAAATTTAAAGAAGCCGTTAAAGATGAAAATGCAGAAGTGTTGATAATTGCTGCTGCATTGGAAGCTGACATTGCTGCGTTGGATACCGAAGAAGACCGTATGGCATTTTTGCAAGACTATGGCTTAACCGAACCCGGTGTTAACAAATTAATTCGCTCTGCTTACCGTTTACTGAATTTGATTTCATTCTTTACCGTTGGTGGTAAGGAAAACCGTGCTTGGACTATTCGCAAAGGAGCGACAGCACCACAAGCTGCAGGTGCTATCCATAGTGACTTGGAAAGAGGATTTATCCGTGCCGAAGTTATTAAATACGATGATATGATAAAGTACGCCTCTGAAACAAAGGTAAAAGAAGCCGGAAAATTAGCTGTAGAAGGTAAAAATTATATTGTATGCGATGGCGATATATTACATATTCGCTTTAATGTGTAACTATTTTATTTTCTGTAACTAATCAGTTTGATTTTTATTATTATTT
>CAYTJB010000343.1:0-2390 GCA_964437995.1 uncultured Bacteroides sp.
CCAGTACTTATGCACAATACAAGGTAATGCAGGCTGCTGCTGCAAATGGAATCCACATTCTTATTGACGGACAGGGTGGCGATGAGCTTTTTGCAGGTTATCCTCCATTTTATAGTGCCTATTATTCTGAATTAATTTGCAAAATGAAGTGGAAAACACTCTTGGCAGAGTTTAAGCACATTGATAAATCGCCTACATCTATTGCTATTTATGCCAAATCGTTGGTAAAATATGGATTTGATAACATCTTACCCAAAGTAGCCAAATTGCAATTGGCAAAGTTGATAAAACCAGAAGCCAAGTATTTGAATCCTGATTTTATTGCCAACAATACTGCCAATATAAGTTTTGCCGGCGAATATCAGCTTATAGGTGTTAATCCATTGTTGCATCATTATTTTACAAAACATTACCTAAAAAACCTCTTGCGTTGGGAAGACCGTTGTTCGATGACGTTTGCTGTGGAATCGCGTACGCCTTTTTCCGATGATATACAGTTGATAGAATATATTTTTGGCATTTCTGCTACCTATAAAATCCGCAATGGATGGAGCAAAAGCCTTTTGCGTAATGCCATGCAAGGTATATTGCCCGATGCCATTAAAAATCGCACCGACAAAATGGGATTTTCTACACCTCAGCAACTCTGGCTAAAACAGATAAACCAACAGATGAAAGCCAAGATTACCGCTTTGCACCACCTCGACCATTTTGTAAATGCCGAACGTTTGCTCAACGATTGGGATACTATCTTTAACGGCAACGATACCAAAGCACAAGATTTTGCATGGCGCTACATGAATTATTTGATGTGGAAAGAGGTGTTTGGGAAATAAGAAGTTAATTCAAATATATGCTATAAAACATATAAATATATTATATAGTTTAATTAACATATAAATTAATTAATGCCCATCAGTTATTATTGAAAAATTGGGATGCTATCTTTAGCGGAAACGATACCAAAGCACAGGATTTTGCATGGCGGTATATGAATTATTTGATGTGGAGAGAGATTTTTGGGAAATAATCTTAACCTCTCTACTAATATTTCTCTTATTTTTAAATACTATTAGTTTATTTTTTGTCGTTTTATAACAAAAAGAATTATGCGAAAACCCAATAACATATTATCCAAAATAGGATTTTATTATTATAATTTGCTGGCTTTTATCACAAAAGGTAACAAACGATTTGTAGAAAAGAAGCTGCTATTTGGAGCTTTAATAATTGGTTTGACCAGCCAATATGGTTGCAAACCAAAGAATGGGGATAATAATACGTTGGTAGAAGATAAAAAAGATAGTATCCAACAAGAAAGAATAACTTGTTATGAAACAGGTGCTGTGAGAAACGACACTTCAGATAATAAAAATAACAACCAACTATCTAAAAATAAGAAAGATTTAAAAATTAAAACAATCACAACATGTTATAATGTTGTTGAAGAACCTAGCTGCTATGACGTTGCTATTATTGATAATGACTCTCTCGAACCATACATGTTTGTTGAGCAAATGCCTGAATTTTTGGGTGGAGATGATTCTTTAAAAAGTTTTATAAATAGAACCATCAAATATCCAGAATTAGCAAGAGAAAGCAGTGTGGAAGGTAATGTTTATATAAATTTTGTTGTTGAACGTGATGGAAGTGTTACAAATCCCAAAATATTGAGAGGAATTGGCTCGGGCTGTGATGAAGAAGCAATTAGGGTTATTAAATCAATGCCAAAATGGGTTCCGGGTAAACAAAATGGGGAAATTGTCAGGGTTCAATATAATTTGCCTATAAAATTTAAGCTTGATGAATAAAAGAAATAAACTATTATCCAAAGCAGGGTTTTATTATTACAATCTACTGGCATTTATTACCAAAGGCAATAAACGGTTTGTAGATAAAAAATTGTTATTTGGTGCTTTAATAATTGGAATAAGCCAATATGCTTGTAAGTCCAAAATACAAGACAATGTTACTAATGTACAAGATAAAGATAGTATTAGAGATAAAGCAACATTGTGTTATAAAGTAGTTGTTGAAGAAGTTGATAATTCAAATATTAAGACAAAAAATCAACATACTCGTTTTTATAAAAATAATGCTTTAGATACAATCATTAAAAAAGATCTTCAAGAATTTGAAATAACAGATTATTTAATGTGTTATTTGATTAGCAAAGAACCTCTAAGAAAGCCAGAACATCAAATTGAAATTATAAAACGGCAAAAAGAAGTTGAAGATACTTCGTCTGAATTACTTTGTTATGTTGTTATTGAAAGTTTGCCCGATTTTCCTGGTGGCGAAGAAAAACGAATTCAGTTTTTAAGAGATAATTTAAAATATCCTCAAATTGCTAGAGATAGCAATATACATGGAACTGTTTATGTTTCTTT
>CAYTJB010000344.1:0-2383 GCA_964437995.1 uncultured Bacteroides sp.
TTGGAGTACTTAAAGTTAAAGTATCTAAATGATTTTGATGAATTTAAGTATTAAGACTGTTTTAAATACCATTAGATTTGTAAGAAATAGTTAATTTATTCTTAGTGCCTTAGTGGCAAACAAAAACCTACAATTATGAAAAAGCAAATTTTAAGTTTCGTTTTATTCGTTTTTTTCTTTGGAATGGCTTATTGTCAGGAAGAAAAAACTATTGTTAAATCAGATAAAATTGAAATTATAAATGGTAAAAAGTTCTACCTCCATACTATAGAAAAAGGACATACGCTTTATTCAATAGCTAAAGTTTATCAAGTTGATATTAAGCTGTTAGAAGCCGATACTGCCAATTTACATTTAAAAATCGGGCAAATTATCCAAATTCCTTGTAAAATTGATTTAAAAGATGATAATAGCAAAATTGTACCTAAAGCTGATTTGCTTTTTACAACGCATACTGTTTTGAGTAAAGAAACACTTTACGGGATTTCTCGCAAATACAATGTAGATGAAGAAGACATTTTAAAAGCCAATCCAGAGCTTAAAGACGGACTGAAAGCAGGTCAAATTATCAAAATTCCTTTGAAGAAAAATATTAGCGGCAAAACTGAAGAACCAAAAGTTAAAATACAAGAAGCAAAACCTATTGAAAAAGACACTGAAGAAAAACCGAAATTTGATGAACCCAAACAACTTAAACCAAACAAGAAAAAAACCTATAATGTAGCTTTACTTATTCCTTTGTATTTGAAGAATATGGGCGAAATTATTCCTGAAAATATACAATTAAACAATCAAACAGTTGCCGATTTTAAATCGTTTAGATTTATACAGTTTTACGAAGGCTTTATGCAAGTGTTTGATACCTTGACTCAACAAGGGTTAAATGTAAAAATATACACTTACGATATTCCTGACGATACGCTATTGGTTGCAAATTTTCTAAAAAAGAACGATTTATCAAAAATGGATATGATTATCGGACCATTTTTCTACAAATCGTTTAAAATAGTTGCTAATTTTGCGAAAACACACAAAATACCTATCATTAATCCATTTTCCGAACGTAGAAATATTTTAGAAAACAATCCTTTTGCTTTTAAAATAATCCCGGCTTACGAAAGTCAGGTTGAAAATGTAGCACAATATTTGGTTGACAGCTTTCCTAATGCCAATATCCTACTGATACACAATAATAAAGATGATGAAAAAAAATGTGTCGAAATTTTTAAAACAAAATTTAACGAAAATTTAAAAGGAAACATAAGTAAAGAAATTACTGTAAAAGAAATTAACTACAACCAAGCTGGATTTGCAGGATTACAAACTAAACTTTCTTCTACCAAAGCTAATATTTTAATAACCTTAGTTGAAAACGAGCTTTTTGTTACCAGCTATATTAGCAAATTAAATAGCCTAAAAGACCGTAACATTACGCTCATAGCACCAATACAATGGAAAAATTTTGATAAAATTGAAACCGAATATTTCTTAAAACTAAACACCCATTTTTTTGAACCTAATTTTGTGGATTACGAAGAAGCAGCTACCAAGGCATTTATCTTACGTTTCCGCGAAAAATACTTGGCAGAACCCAACGAAATGGCTTTCGTCGGACATGATGCTGCCCTCTTTTTCCTTACTGCATTGCTAAACTACGGCGAAGATTTCCCCGAACAGTTATCAAAAGTGAATGCTCACACTTTGCAAACCAAATATATTTATAAGTTAGTCCGTTTTGTAAGTGGTATTAAAAATCTTTTTTAGTAACGGTCCAGCAATTGATTTTCGGTGACGAAATTTACTACAAATATTAACAAGTAGCCAAATATTTTTAAATTATTTCTGTCCTTTCCAATAACCCACTGTCCGCCACTGAAAGAAATTACCTATTGTAGCACGTTTATCATTTTTTGCCACATTACCACATATTACCAATTACAGTTTTCGCCTTTATATATTTGTCATCAAGTGGTATCATTTTAATAAATCTATAACAATCTTCGGGTTTAGTTGCAAATTCTTTTAAATTATTAAGCATTTCATCAATTCGTTTTCTCCATTCTTCATATGCATCAGGTTTCTTATTAATGTATACATCTTTGGTGTATGAATCTGTGAGGAAATCTTTCATTTCATTTGCTCTTGCTTCAACGGATTTAAACATTATCAAAATTATTCCATAATCGTTAATTGAATCCTGCAACTTTTTTAGTTCTTTTCTAGCAAAACGTGCTGAAACTTCATAAATATCAAATGTTATTTTTTGTTTTTTAATCCCTAAGGAATCATTTCTTAAAATATATGAAGTTGTTTTTTCAAAGGCAGGAGCAAAATATACTTTCTCAATTAAAAACAGAAAACAAAAAATATGATGTGATAATGC
>CAYTJB010000345.1:0-2383 GCA_964437995.1 uncultured Bacteroides sp.
AATACTGCAAGTTATAGGATTAAAATGCCGCCCTTGCAGCAAAATAGGGTTTAATACCTGCCCTAAAAAACACTTTAACTGCATGAAGCAAATAGATATAAATCAGCTACTTAAACATATACAAAAATGACCGAAAACGTCAAAGCATTTGAACGCTTACTCGATATAATGGACACATTAAGAGCTAATTGCCCTTGGGATAAAAAACAAACTTTGGAAAGTTTACGCTACTTGACCATTGAGGAAATGTATGAGCTATCGGAAGCCATTATGGATAATGATTTGGATGAAATACGCAAAGAGTTGGGCGATTTGATGTTACATATTGTGTTTTATGCGAAAATAGGGCAAGAAAAAGAGGCTTTTGATATAAAAGATGTATTAACTTACCGAAGGCAGAAAGTCGGTATTAGAAGGCGTTCCTAATGCACTTCCTGCCATGGTTAAAGCGTATCGAATTCAGGAAAAAGTAAGAGGTGTGGGTTTTGATTGGGAAGAAACACATCAGGTGTGGGATAAGGTAATGGAAGAAATCAATGAATTAAAAGAAGAAGTTGAAACCAATGCTCCGAAAGATAAGATAGAAGATGAGTTTGGAGATATTTTGTTTGCTTTGATAAACTATGCAAAATTTATAGATGTTAACCCTGAAAATGCATTGGAAAAAACCAACAGAAAATTTATAAAAAGATTCAAATACCTTGAAGAAAAGGCTTTTGAAAAAGGAAAAAGTTTGCATGACATGACATTAGCGGAAATGGATGTATATTGGAACGAAGCAAAAAAAGAAGAAAAATAAGTGCCTTGAGTACTTGGAGTGCCTAAAGTACTTACTAATACCGAAATTAAATATGTAATAGTCTAATTTACTATTGCTCTTTGAACTACTTGCCTGACAGCAGGCAGGTAACCTATTTCTGATAGGTATTGTATCTTAAATTTTTCTGATTAATTTGTAATTCATTATGGCATAATTTATATTTTTATCAATAGACTAAAATAAAAAATAAATGCAATTAGTATTATTTGTACTTTTGGGTTTCGTAATTTGAAAAATAATTTATGGAAGAAAGAGAAATCAAAGTTCGATATACAATTTATCAATCTGTAGAAGAACTATCAAAAGAAGATCAATTATTACTTGAAAAAGCTAAAATTGCTACTAAATCAGCGTATGCTCCTTACTCATGTTTTAATGTGGGTGCTGCTATTTTGCTCGAAAATGGAATAATTGTTACAGGTAATAATCAGGAAAATGCTGCTTATCCATCGGGTTTATGTGCTGAGCGGGTTGCCATGTTTGCAGCTTCCTCTCAATACCCAAATATTCCGATGAAAGCAATGGCTATTACTGCCAATTCCGAAAAATTTGAAGTTAATTTTCCTATTTCGCCTTGTGGTTCGTGCCGACAAGTAATGTCGGAATATGAAACCAAGCAAAACCAACCTATGAAAATAATTTTAATGGGCAATAAAGGCGATATTCAAGTAATTAATACCATTGCCAGTTTATTGCCTTTTATGTTTCATGCCGACGAATTAAAACAAAAATAATTCGTAAAGGGTTTTGAGAATATTTTTAAAAAGGCTTTAGAAACGTAACATTTTTAGAATAATGATATTCTAAAAATGCAGTTCTTTAATCAGAACTCAAAAAACTATAACTTTAAATATCAAAATATGCTTTTAAGAAAAATATTTTTTAGTGGCAAAAGTCTGTTAATTATTATTTTATTGGCTTTATCACTGTTGTTTTACAAGAGTACTATCAACGAATTTCCTACTTATATTCATGCATGGGCACAAGGTGATAGGTATGCTTTAGCCTTAGGTTTTGAACGCAACAATCTTGATTTTTTTCATCCAGAAACGTATAATTTGAATCCCCAATTTCCTGCAAAAACAACACTTAATAATCCGCAAGGTATTACTGCCGTTGATTTTCCAATACATGATTATATTGTGGGTGCAATTATGAAACTAACAGCAAATACCGAACCATGGATTTTTAGATTATATTCTCTTATTTATGGTTTGATAGGTTTGGTGTTTTTATACAAATTATCACGATTGATAGGTAATTCAGCAGAAAAATCAATATTTATTGTAGTATTTACTTTTACATCACCTGTATTTACTTATTATTTAGATGGATTTTTGCCCAGTACTACTTCGTTTGCAAGCGTAGTGATAGGATTCTACTTCTACTATCGCAATATATTGCACCATAAGCAAAAAGATTTAATAATTGGATTACTATTTATAACGTTGGCTTGCTTGAGCCGTTCTTCTTTTCTTATATTTTTAGTTGCAATTATTTGTTACGAAATATTAATTAGCATAAAGAATAAAAATATTAAAAAGAACAGATGCTTTGTTTTTT
>CAYTJB010000346.1:0-1744 GCA_964437995.1 uncultured Bacteroides sp.
ACATGCGGCCTTAGGTACTGCTCAACTTCGACAGGGCAGGAGATCAAGAGCTTCGCGCCAGCGGGTACACCTGCGAAGTCCTTGTCCAGAGTCACTGTGTGCGGCGGGCTCGCCGCCATCTTCTGTATCCACCTCTTGGGTTTGCTCGGCATGGTTCGCTCCTAGGTCTGGATCGTGCACGCTCTCGACGGGTCGCCCAGTAATGCCCGTACAAACCCTAGGCCACGCCACTGAGCGGCCGGGCGGATAGGTAACACTCTCTCTGGGCGGATGGGTGACACTGGGTTGGTATTGTCTTCGAGACTTTATCTCTAATGCATTAGGCCCCTGCCAGGCCGCCGGAGGCCCCCGGTTGTGCAATGTACTCATTGCTCAACCCCCTACTGATCGTCCCCGTGGCCAGCCTGCCGGTTGCAGCGCTTGAGCCTGCCGTACTCGTCTTCGATGCGCATGTGCCGCTCGTGCAGCCGGCCCAGTCGCTTGATGCCGAAGTACACGTCCCACAGGCCATCTTCCACTGCTTCAAGTCCGACGTACTCGCCTACGAGCGCGCTGGTGACGTTGACGTACTGCTTGCCCCAGCGGATGCCTCCTGCGCTGCTGACTTTCCTCACCTCGTAGCGGTCGGGGTACTCCATGGGCAGCAGCTTGGCCGGCATGGGCCTGTTGGAGGGCACGTACAGCTGGCACGGTTTGCTCATGTCCAGGCCTTCGTGGGGCCTGAGTTCGTTGAACTCCTGCCTGAACACGTTGAACTTGCGCTGCTGGCCCACTGCTCCGTAGGCCGGCGGCTGGGTCGTCTCTTCCTTCAGGGTCCGGTGCATCCTCTCGTGCCGGCTGTTCTGTTGCGGCCGGCCCGGCTCGATGAGCTCCGGCAGGATGCCCAGCTTGAT
The DNA here is from genome assembly GCA_964437995.1 of uncultured Bacteroides sp. Classification (GTDB taxonomy): domain Bacteria; phylum Bacteroidota; class Bacteroidia; order Bacteroidales; family JACABE01; genus JACABE01. Next base: position 894 of record CAYTJB010000346.1, read on the forward strand.
CCACCACACCGCCAGCTGGCTCAGCCGGCCCAGGGTGGCCGCTGCGAACGGCACGCCGTTGTCGGTCCGGATCCTGCCGGGCAGTCCGTACTGCTTGAACAGTCTCTTGAACACCTCCTGGGTGGGCAGCAGCAGCGTGCCCTCCAGCCCCTGGCACGCCAGCAGGTAGCGGCTGTGGTTGTCCGTCACCGTCAGCGGGTAGCAGTACTGGCCGTTGCCCAGCCTGAACTGGCCCTTGTAGTCCGCGCTCCAGCAGTCGTTGGGGCCCAGCACCTGCAGGCTGGGTCTGCCAGGGTGGCCCACCGCCCTTCTCCGCGGCTGGCTCTCTATCAGCCCTCTCCTCTTGAGCATGTCGCACACGGTGGACTCGCCAGGCATGCGCCACTGCGGGTTGGCAAGCCCCACCTCGTGCACCAGCTTGCGCGCTCCCCAGCGGGGGAATCTCAGCCTGAGCGCCATCAGCGCTTCTTCAATCTGGCTGTCCGTCCTGTTGTGCACGTGGTGCGCCGCGTGGCTTCGGTCTTCGGCCCAGCCGCCGGCAGCCTCCTCGCCACCGCCGGCCTGCTCGTACCGCTCGATCCACTTGTACGCCGTCTTGCGACTGATGCTGTACAGCGCGCACAGCTCCATCACCGTGCGCTTGCCTCGCCTCCAGTCAGCAATGAATTGCTTCCTCAGTTCCATCGGGTTGACTTCTTTCCAGGGCATCTGCAAGCTCCTTCCTTGAGCTCGCATCGTCCCTAAATCTGTCACCCATCCGCCCAGAGAAATCTGTCACCCATCCGCCTGGGTCGTACAAAAGTGCCGCCTAACCCCTCGCTCAAGCTGACCCGCTACGGCAGGCGCTGTAA
>CAYTJB010000346.1:1839-2367 GCA_964437995.1 uncultured Bacteroides sp.
TGATGTCTATGCTCCTTAGGCGTATAGTTCCGCATGTTCACCGTCATCGAAAGCCCGATCTTCCAGCGCCTATGGACTCGATACTGGGACGAAGAAGAGCGAGGTGAGTTCGCAGCGTTCATCGCATCTCACCCAGAAGCTGGCTCGGTGATACGCGGCTCGGGTGGCGTTCGGAAGGTACGCTGGGCTCGGGAAGGAACAGGAAAGTCCTCTGGAGTCCGTATCGTCTATCTCGCACGAAACGAACTCGGTGAGGTCTACCTTCTTACTCTGTATGCCAAGTCTGAGACATCAAGCATCTCTGCCGCCACCTTGAAGGAGATTCGCCGTGCCCTCGAAACCTAAGAAGCTTAACCCTGCGGAAGTTTCCGTCTTCGAAGCCACCCGAGACGTTGGGGCGGAGATCCTTCAGTCCATCAAGGACATGAAGGCCGGGAAGGGCAAGGTCGTTGTCAGCGCCGCGGCGGAGGCGCGAGAGGCCACGGGCCTATCGCAGTCTCAGTTCGCTAGCCTTCTTGGCGTCTCAAT
>CAYTJB010000347.1:0-258 GCA_964437995.1 uncultured Bacteroides sp.
TATACCTTTCAAAATGTAGGCTTCAACAGCAACGTTTTTACCACTCCAACGTTAAATTTTACTGTATATACCTTTCAAAATGTAGGCTTCAACAGCAACACAAAATTTTCTCATCGGCCGGACTCGACTGTATATACCTTTCAAAATGTAGGCTTCAACAGCAAGGCTAATTTTAACCTAAAAAGCAAAAAAACTGTATATACCTTTCAAAATGTAGGCTTCAACAGCCTACCATTACAAAAAGGTATAAATATCATA
>CAYTJB010000347.1:268-1140 GCA_964437995.1 uncultured Bacteroides sp.
TGTTTTTAGCGAATAAAAAAACAAGTAATACCAAATGGAAAATCTTTTAATGGTTCATTTTTAGTATTCTATTTTGTCAATTACATCGGTTTCTTTTTTAAGCTGTATAATGAGTTGTTGGTTAATTTCAATCATTCTTTTTGCCATTTCAATATTTTCAATCTGAATAATATTGTTTTCGTTATTTTTCTCTCTCAAAAGAAAACCGTAAATAATGCTTCGGTATTCGTATAGATAAACTTTTATTTCTTTCGATAAAAATATGCCTAATCCTGTATCGTAAAAGAAATCTGCCAAGCTTTTTATAAATTCTTGAGCATTTGTTTTGTTTAAATAATACAGTTTTTCTTTATTTTTTAGTGTTTCCCAAGTAAGAATAGATTTGGCATTTTCGGTATCGGTAGTATAAGCCAATAGTTTCCAGCATCCTTCCAAAGCATTCAGTTTTCGCTGGTACTTTATTTTTTCTAAACCGATAAAGGTTTCTTTTCGCTTTTGCTTTAGGGCATATCGGTATGCCAAATAAGCAGCAATTCCAATGCCTGCCATTGTAAATAAGCCTGTTATTGTACTTTCGGCAATCTTTTCCCAAAAAGAAGCTGTTTCGGGCAATGGATGGCTACAAAGTAGTATTGCTAAGTTGTTCATAATATTTTATTGTTAGGTTTTTAAATTGATTAATTATTGATTTGCTGTACATACATTCATCATCTTTTGTGTAATTTTTTAATTGATTAAAACCATTATCGGTAATTTTATCTTTAAACAATAAATAATCGGGATAAATGCTATGGCTAAAGGCATTGCGTAAATTCAAAATAATAGAGTAGCGTTCGTCGGTTTTGTTTATTACACTTCTCAAAATATCTTGG
>CAYTJB010000347.1:1150-2349 GCA_964437995.1 uncultured Bacteroides sp.
TTGGTGTTCGATATAGCCTTTTTCATTTTTTTGCAAATTATTGGCTTTAATTACTTTGTTTTCAAAATTAAAAATAGCAGTAAATACTTCCAAACGGGCTTTATCGTAATATTCCAATTCTTTTTTAAGTACTTCAAAATGGATAGTTTCGTCCAAAATATAGGGCAACAAACTGCTAATACGTCTATCTTTTAGCAAACCCCTGAAATCGCCGTAATTCTTAATTTTTATGGCATCTCTTTTAATGGTTTTCGATTGTACAGCCGATTTTTGTTCTTTTGCACCGCTTACTCTTTTTAGGCGTTCAATATTGGCTTCGTAAGTATAGTGCATTGGCAATTGTACGCCGGTTTGCAATTCTAAAAAACCTTTTTCCGAATTGGGTTTTATTTCCGATAGTTTGTATTCATTGCCCATTTTTAAATTAGGTTGCAAAGTTTTAAAAACATCCTCAACCATCATAAAAAGTACTATATCGCAAGTTTTTGCCAAGCGTATTTGCTTTTCGTTTTCGGTAAAGTGCTTGTACTTTTCCCAATACGATTCTTTGTATGTATTGATAATTTTATTTTTATCCATTTCGTTTGCATTCCTTAATTTATTGATTTTGTTATCAATCAATTTATCCAATGCAATTTGTAGCTTTGCAGGAAGTTTTTTATCTTTTGGATTCCAATTTTCTTTTGCCGTTATGCTTGCCAATTCGTTGGTGCTATAATAAAGTTTCTCAATTGAATCTCGCATTTGATAGCTGGCTCTGTTATCAAATAATTTATTTAAAAACTCGTACGATTTTTTGTAATCGTAAAATTCCTGAGTCTTGTCGTTTTGTATTACGGTAAAGTATTTTTCGATAATGTATGCTGTATTTACTCTACTCATTCCAATAATTTCATTTGCCAACGATTGAGTTTTTTTATCAGATGCAAGAGCATTTATAATTGGTTTTAAAAACAAGCCTCTTGGCAAGTTCATTACGGTTTCCTTTTTAAGTTCCTGTGCCAATTTTATAATATAATCCTGTCCTGAATTTTTTCGTCTTTCGCCAAGTTTTAAAAAGTGATATTCATTGTAATTTTTTTCGCGTAAACATTTTGCAATAAAACGTTTTTTTAACTCCAAATATTTGTTATAAAAATCTAAAATACCTATACAATCTTGTATATTGATTTCATGCAAAAAAGGATGCGAATTTTTAG
>CAYTJB010000348.1:0-2337 GCA_964437995.1 uncultured Bacteroides sp.
TAAGCGATCATTTTCAGTTTAGCACTATTCATTAAGGGTAACTGGTTAATGGTAGCCAGATTTTAAAAGGAAGAAGGAAAAAGAGAAAAGTATTAAGCCTGAATTCTGAATTATGAAGATTTAAGACCGACCTCAGCAAAAAGCGATAAATTATAATTGTTAATGGTTATTGTTTAGTTTCACTACGTTATGCGAAGTTCGGAAACTTAGTACTGAGGAAATACAAACCAAATTTCGCTTATGGTTTTAAAGTTGACCGTTAACCACTTTCTTCAATATTCTCGACTTTTAAAAAACTTTATTTTATTTTATGTTGTCATAATAGGTCATTGAAACTTAATATTTTGCTGCCTTTACTCTCATAATATTGAAGCATTTCTTCAATTTTCCTTTTATCATAACTTGTAATGCAATCTGATAAGACATTAACTTTATAATTTGCCTTAATTAAGTTATAACAGGTTGATTTGACACAAGCAATTGCATCTGCTCCTGAAAGATAGAATTCATCTATTTTGTTTTTATCTATAAAAACTGCGAACTCCTCACTACTTAATGCGTTTCCTTTGAATTTCGTGAAAATATTTTTTGATACTATTTTCAAATCCGAAACTAATTCAGCCCCACGTGTATTGGATTTAAAAGTCCTTGTGCCATCTGATAAATTTTCGTGCCTTATATAAACAACGTGAATATCATTAATAACCGCCCAATCTATGGCTTTATTTATATTGCCAATTATTTCCTTATAATTCTTTGTTATATCATTTTGAATGTCTATTATTACTAATGCTTTTTTCATCTTTCTTACTTTTTGTGTCCTTGTCGAACAGTTTATATTTTGCTTTAAAGTTTATTTATACTTTTCACTGTCCCGCACGAATTGTCGCTTGCTTGCTGGTAACGTCAGCCAGTCTAAAAACCTCCTTGTATTGCAAAATTTTGTTCAAATTTAAACCCTTTTAAGGAAGTTTCAAAATTTATTGTGATTATATTTGATAAAAAATACATTGACTCGTGCAATTACTTTAAAACGCTTACGCAAAAGAGGTTACGAAGCTATGGTCACTTATTCAGAAAAAGTTGCTTCACATCTAATGAATCGCTTTATACAAGTACCGCTTGGTTTACACTGAAGTGTACATTGGTGTGAGAGCTGGTTATTGAGCAAAACCGAAATATAATCCCTGCCTGCTAAATACTGGTAGGGCGGTTTGCTCGATTGGCGGTAGTATTATTTTATTCTCATAATGAAGTCAAGTACACCTTGATACATTAATTGAACTTGCTCAATTGTATACTCACCGTACTTTCCATGAGCGGCTCTATTTCTCAAGTCTAACCATGCTGTCACGCTTTTTTGTTCTAATACGCCATAAACACCAGTCTTTGTTAAGTCCGCATTTAGTAAGTCTGCCTTTTTAGGTATAGAATCTGTTCCTTTAATGCTGAATGTGTCCACAGAATAGATGCTACAGAGTTGTCTAAGGTGTTCTTCTAGAACGGAACCTATCATTACAGCAGCCGGGTCTTTATATTTCTCATCTAACAAGTATTTACTCATTTCAAGAAAGTCTGAGAAGACTTCGGCAGTAACAAGGCTTTTAAAAGTTGTTAGCCAACCGTTTTCGACTTCATGTCGTAAGGATTGCAGTATGTTAATACCTGTTTCAATATTATAAACATAACTATTAACTACTGATTTATCAAATTCTTTAAAATAAGTATGAGTCTCTCCAAATATCGTTGATATCATTGCTAGAGATGCGGAGCGGAATCCTGCATAAAGGCCAGTGTCAACATAGTCAGAACCCATATTTGAATATTTCTTTGTCGCCAATGCAGCAGTCCCTTTGGAAATGGCGAAATCAATTCTTTTTAAAATGTCTATTGTTTGCATAATGTATCTTTAATATTACCCACAACTAATCTCTATCCACCATTAGGCGGTTATTTCGTACTTAGCTTTAGGTTTGTAGTTTAGTTTATATTATTGTATATCAGTATATTATTGGTTTTAAGCATGGATTTATTTAAAAATTATAATAAATCGTGAGTGTATTAGTTTGTTTATTTATATTATGCCATTTTGTTTAACAACAAAATTTAATCAATTGTAAATAACAATCAGTAAATAGTAAAGATGGAAATCATCTATTCACTAATCACTTATTCACCCATTTACTTTTTTACAAATATCTTTGCACTTATTCTTCAACGATAAAAACAACTTTAAATCACAAAATATTTTAATTGAAACCTATCCTTCCATTTGTTGTTTCAATCTATCTTGTTCAATAATTCTGGTATTTAACAAATTAATATAATTTAGGTCGC
>CAYTJB010000349.1:0-2321 GCA_964437995.1 uncultured Bacteroides sp.
TATAAAAAGCAAACAAGTAACGCATGGTTGCGTTTAAACCTTTTGCCGAGCGACACGGCTTCGATGCTTACTCCTTATTGGAGGTCAGGTAGATTTAGTGGTGTTTTGCCTGTGGCAAATGGGGGAACAAATTCAACGACTTTAACGGCAAACAAAGTAATGGTTGGCAATGGAACAAGTGGAGTTTTAACCCCTACAAATCTGCATTGGGATAATACAAATACTCGTTTAGGAATTGGAACTCCAAATCCCGCATTAACACTTACAGTTATAAGCTCATCAAGTAATGATGGAATCTCTACCTATAACACAGCTACCGATGGAGCTGCGGACATAAGAATTGGAAATAACACAAATAATAATTTAGGATTCATTAGAGTTGGAGGTAGTACTTATGGAACAACTGCAAATCAAAATACCTTAATGATAGGTACTGGAGGAGGTTATACTATTCATATAGCACCTAATAGTAGTCCTGCTATTAGTGTATTAAATGAAGGATTTGTTGGTATTGGAACAACAAGTCCAGGTTCACGATTAGTTGTTAAAGGTGTTAATAATACAAGTGGAGAATCAGCATTAAATGTTACTAACTCATCAAATGCTTCATTACTATTTGTTAGAAATGATGGGAATGTTGGTATTGGAACTGCGAGTCCAAGTTACAAATTAGATATTGCACAATCTTCTGATTCTTATTATGCAATAAATATTTCTAATCCATCCGGAAGAAGTGCTGCAATAGGATATTCTTCTACTTATCAATTAGATTTAGGTGCAACAGGGACAAACGATAATGTAAGGTATGGGGTATTTACATCTGGGGGTGGAGTAGCAAGTTTTTATACAAGTGGAACAGAAAAAATGCGCATTACAAGTGGTGGCAACGTCGGGATTGGAACTGCAAGTCCTTTAGCCAAATTACACGTAAATGGTGGTGGTGTTGCTTCAAATATAAATAATGTTGATTCAAACAGCACGTTTAGGTTTGATCTTGCAAATCCCGCAATATCTTTATCTATTGGTTACGCAAATCCATATGACGTGGCATATATTCAAGGTTCTAATAATGTAAATGAAACAAGTACATTTTTTTTGTTAAATCCTTACGGAGGCGCTATTGGTATTGGACTAAATGGTAATCCCACCGCACAATTACACGTTGTCGGAAATGGATTGTTTACGAGCAATGTCACGGCAACAAGATTTGACCCAACAAGTTCAAGTGCAAGCGGAAATGGAATGTATTTAGCAGGAACAAATACATTAGGTTTTTCAACTGCAGGTGTAAATAGAATGACAATAGACAATAGAGGGAATATAGGTATATTAGTAACACCAAACACAGATATTAATTCTGTTTTTAATGGTTTTCAATTTCCACAGGGTGGTTCTTTTTTATCAAGAAACGACCTTCCTATTGTTTTTTTTGGAAGTAATTTAATAACAGATGCTTCCAACGCAAGAAGACAAGTAAATGGTAGAGGCGTAAGATTAATTGCAAATTCATGGCCTGATTTATCTCTTGATTTTTGGATAGAATCAGCGTCTAATGGAAGTGCTGGGTCAATTGCTACGGTTGTAAGAAGAGTAACATTAGATACTCTTGGAAATTTAGGAATAGGTGATAATATTGTAGGTATTTCACAAAAACTTGACGTTGATGGAAATGCAAGGATAAGGGGATTAGCCAACGCATCTAATCCAATGAACGTACAAGTAGATGTAAATGGCGTATTAATAAGAACATCGTCTATTGAATTAAAAGAACATATAGAAAGTTTACCTTATGGATTAAATGAAATTTTACTTTTGCAACCGTCAAAATTTAACTATAAAGATAAATACAAATATGGAGAAGGGTATGATATTGGCTTTATTGCTGAAGATGTGAATAATGTTATTCCCGAGGCTGTTGGCACGGGAGTAGAAAGTGATATATTTATGGATAGCGTTAAACTCATTCCTGTTTTAGTCAAAGCCATACAAGAGCAAAACTCCCTTATCAAAGCCCTTGAACAAATAATTATTAACCTCAAAAATAAATAAAATGAGATATCTATTTTTATTCCTTCCCTTGTTTTCCTTTGCGCAAGATGTCGTAAAGGATACTGTTTACATTCAAAAGCAAGGCAACATTTATTACATTATTCAGCAAACGACTTTGTCGGATAGCACAGTCACAGGCTCAAAGCAAATATTGGGCGATTCTGCTACTGCCATTCAAAGCCTTGTCACCGATGCTGAAAGGCAAAGTAACACATTGGCTATTCATGCAAAGCCTATTATCACAAAGGGCAAAGCGGTACAAAGAATTAATT
>CAYTJB010000350.1:0-1639 GCA_964437995.1 uncultured Bacteroides sp.
TTTCGTCCACCGCTGAACTTGTTTATGATTTTATTACCGCTTTGGATAATGAAAAAACGATAGATGCAGAAATTGCTTCTTGTATATATGCAGGAATAATGACCGATACAGGCTCTTTTAGTTATTCATGTAATTATGAAAAAACATATAAAATTACAGCTTCTTTACTCAAATTAGGCATAGATGCTGAAGAAATTCACCATTTAATATATGACACTTTTTCCGAAAATCGTTTGCGACTGTTAGGTTTTTGTTTAAGCGAAAAACTAACTGTAATTAACGAATTATCAGCAGCTTATATCGTGTTGTCTAAAAAAGAATTAAGACGTTTTAATTATCAGGTAGGAGATACCGAAGGTATTGTAAATTACGCATTATCAATAAATAATATAAAATTAGCAGCTCTTTTTACCGAACGAGAAGGAAAAGTAAGAATTTCTTTCCGTTCAAAAGGAAATGTTGACGTAAATGTTTTTGCACGTACTTATTTTGAAGGTGGCGGACACCGCAATGCGTCTGGTGCTACATCTCATTTATCGTTGGACGAAACCATAAAAAAGTTTGAAGAAAGCATAAAGGATTACAGTGAAATATTAAAAAATAAGTAGAATGAAGTGTTTGTTTTTTTTGAAAAATATTGCTATTTCGTTGATAATAGTTCTTGCTTTATATTCATGTAAGCATGAATATAAAAAACCTAAGCAAGTTGTTCTTAATCAAGATACTGTTGACCAAAAACTAATGAATATTAATAAAATTCTTGTAGCTAACGAAAGCGAGCAAATAGAAGCTTATATAAAAAGATACAATTGGGAAATGAACACAACAGGTTCAGGATTAAGGTATTTGATTTACGAAAAAGGAAATGGATCGCAAACAAAAGCCAATAGCAAAATAAAAATTAATTACAGAACAAGTTTGCTTAATGGCGTAACTGTTTATAATTCAAGCTTTGACGGAGTAAAAACTTTTGTTATAGGAAAGGCTGAAGTAGAAAAAGGCTTAGAAGAAGGAATTTTATTATTAAAAGTTGGCGACAAAGCAAAATTTATTATACCTTCGCACCTTGCTTTTGGGCTGCTTGGCGACCAGAAAAAAATACCCAAAAAAGCCACATTAGTATATGATGTAGAGCTTTTGGAAGTGAAGTAAAATTATTAAAAATAAATATTTATTATTAAATTAAAATTAAAATGAACAGAAAAAATCAAATTGCAATTTTATTCGTTGCCTTATTGGCAGTGATAATTACTTCTTGTGGAAAATCAAAGTACCCAGGATTTAAAGAAACTGATAACGGATTGTATTATAAGTTTCATATTCAAAACAAAGATGCTAAAAAAGCATCACTTGGAGATGTTTTGGTTGGCGAAATTAACTTTAGAACAATTGATTCTACAATTTATTCTACTGCAGGAATGCCACAAAGAATTTTAAGAGTTGATTCAGCAAAATTTAAAGGCGATTTTAACGAAGGTTTATTATTAATGGGTATTGGTGATAGCGCAACTTTTATTGTTAGTGCCGATTCTTTGTACAAAGGAATGCCATTACCTCCATTTGTTAAAAAAGGTGAAATGTTGTATTTCGACGTTAAAATAAAAGAAATTGTTTCAAAAGCTGATATTGAAAAAGAAAG
>CAYTJB010000350.1:1649-2297 GCA_964437995.1 uncultured Bacteroides sp.
GCACCCGGTGGAGTTTGTTATTCACAGGATTATAATGGAACCGGATTCTATGATCCAATGTTAGATCCAGAAATAAAAAATGGTTTAACAGATTATACTAAATCAGGTTTTCTTGGAAATTTTGATTATGATGATTGGTTAGAAAATAAAAAACCTGGAATTGAAAAAGAAAGAGATGAAATGATGGCAAAACAACAAAAAATGATTGAAGATGCTAAAGTTAACGAACCTAAAGAATTAGAAAAATACCTAAGCGACAATAAAATAAAAGTAAAACCTACCGAAAGTGGTTTGTATTATATTGAATTAAAAAAAGGTAATGGAGCTAAAGCCGAAAAAGGTAAAAAAGTGAAAGTTAATTACACCGGAAAATTAACCAATGGAACTGTTTTTGATACAAGCGTTGAAGCAGAAGCTAAAAAAGCGAATGCGTATAATCCCGAACGTCCTTACGAGCCTATTGAATTTCCTTTAGGTAGTGGTGCCGTTATTCCTGGTTGGGACGAAGGTATTGGTATGATGAAAGTAGGTGGTAAAGCAAGACTTGTAATTCCTTCTAAATTAGCTTACGGTGAACGTGGCAATGGTCCAATTCCTCCTTGTGCAGTACTTGTTTTTGAAGTAGAATTAGTTGCTGTGAACTAAATG
>CAYTJB010000351.1:0-2294 GCA_964437995.1 uncultured Bacteroides sp.
AATCCAACGCAACAAATATACCATGCCTCCAGCATCTTTCGGACTCATGATATAATGCCCCTTTTGATCCGTGGGATAAGCCGCGCCTGATAACTGTTCAAAGGTTTGGCAGAACACGGTAAATGCTTCGTATGTCGGGTTTGGCTTGCGCTCGGCTTTGGGCTCGGAGTCGGCTTTTCTTTCTTTTTGCGGCGCAACAATTTTTCTTTCTTTTTCACTTTGCAACTTAGCAACAACGCTAAAAGGATTTACTTTGGAACTTTGAGAATCATCAATTGTAATTTTTTCGAAGCGGGAAAACTCGTTTTCAAACTCTTTGTCTAAGTTTATATTTATAATAGTCTTTCTTTGTTCTAAGTTAGTATTTGTTAGTGACGACTTTTCCGGTGTCGGTTTTTTACCGTCGCGGATTTTTACCGTGTCGGTATTTTTAGTACACGGTGAAAAATTTAAAGTATAATCGTAACTATCAAATTTACCAACCTCCCTTCTTTGTTCCCTGTCTAAATATCCTGTTTCCAAAAGTTCTTCAATGTATTTCCTAAGGGTGTCCTTTGTGTACCCCAGTTCCTTTGCCATTACGCCTTGATAAAATTTCCAGTCATCAGGCATGGAAGCCATATAACAAAAGATGAAACGCGCGCGGTCGCTTAGGCTTTTGTTTCGTATAATGTCATTGGGGATAATTGTAAAATTATCTTTGATTTTGTTGTTTAGCTTGTTCATAAGTCTATGATTTTAAATAATTCTTTATCAATTACATTAATAGGTAGTTTCACAAAAGCAGACGTATGTGATTTATTTCCTTTAACCGTCGTTTTATTGACTATTTCTTCATGTTTGTTTTTTAAAGGCGTAAACCATTTTTTAAATTTCTGGTAATCTAAACTTATAAATTTATTTGCATTTGCGCATACAAAAAATATGTAAGTAGCCTTACAGCAATTTAACCAATCATTAAGTAAATGTCTGTTATTAATATCATACACAGTTTCAATATTAATAAAATTCATATTTTGTATTGTTTTAACTTCAATCCTCGGCCTATAAAAGACAAGGTCATTTTTTGTAAATTCAATAATAAAATCAATATCCATCTCTCTATAAGTTTTATCATTCCTTTTATCTATGTATAGATAATTATTTTTATTAAACCAATTAATAATTAAATCTTCAGATTTAACTCCAATAGATATGTCACTTTTGTAGGTTGTAATTTTATTATTCATTTATATTATTTTTAATCATGCAATAATTTTCATAATCCAATTCACATAACCAGTAATTTCTATTTAATTCTTTAGCTGCTATTCCTGTGCTGCCATGCCCTGCAAACGGGTCAACTATTATATCATTCTGTAAAGTTGTACTTTCAATCAATTTTTTTAATAAATCAATTGGTTTTGAAGTTGGGTGATTTGTTCTAATGTCAGAACCTTCTAAAACATCTGGATGCCTGTAATTTAATTTTACTTTTCCTTTTGTTGCATAAATTATTCTTTCATGTTTAGGAGCAAAAGAATAAATCAAATCCCCTGTACCATGATTGTTTTTATTCCATATCAGTACATTTTTAACCTCAAAACCAATATTCTCAATTAATTCAATAAAGTATTTTTCTTGCTTCCAACCTATAAAGCAAAACAAAGCGGAGTTTTCTTCCATCTTATTATAAAGTTTACTAAATACCTTATTAACCGTTTCAATGGCTAAATCTAAATTTTCATCATTAGAAATACCTTTGTCTTTTTCGGAGGCAGTTCTTCTATTGGAAATATAATTCATGCCATAAGGAGGATCGGTTATAACACATTTAACTTTAAAATCTATTTTATCAATAAAATTTATCGAGTCACCGTTAAATACATTTGATATTTCAATCGCTTCAACCTGTTTAATTATTTCATTTTTTTCTTTCCTTGTTTCTTCAATTTTCTCCTCCTTCTTTATCTCCTTATATGCCTCATTGATTGACATTGTTCCAGTGTTTAACCTTGCTTTCACTTCGGGTGTAGCATTGGCTTCAATCTTTTTTACTTTGGCTATTGTGTCGTGTGAAACATTGGCAAGTTTAGCAACTTCTTTTATAGAAACAATTGAATTTTGTTCTTCAGATATCTGAATAACAGATTCTGGTTTTCTAATTTGTTTCTCCTTTGCCTTTTCTTTAAACACATCTTCAAGCTCCAAGGCTAAAACGCTTCTTTGGTAATTAGATAAATTCCTTCGTCCAAATTGATTATTAATCATCCATTCCTTAACACGATTAATATTATCAAACTCCTTTTCAAGTG
>CAYTJB010000352.1:0-2288 GCA_964437995.1 uncultured Bacteroides sp.
GCCAGCTTGATGCTTGTAAAAAATTTTTTCCTGCTACATTACCAAAGGCTGGTCTAATATCGCGAGAAGCTGGTGTTGTAGTTTGAGATGGCATAAAATTTTGCCACATATTATCATAAGCACCCCATATATATACGTCGTTAACAAAAGAATATGAAACTTCTGTTGCCGCAATAAGCCCTAAAGCACCTTTTCCAACTCCTGATGGAGCATAACGATGAAATTTTTCTGCAAAACTTTCAGTAGTGTTGTCAAACTTTCCTGTTTGACAATTGATAGACATAATAAATGATAAATCAGTGTTAGTTAATCCATCAATATTTGTGCTACTATAGTCAGGTTCTCCCCATCCACTAATACTTCCGTGGTCGCGATGTTGTAGCATGAAAGCTCCACTATTTAATGCTGTATTTATCTGTGCTGCAGTTCCTCCCGTCCAGCCACCTAATGTTTGTGGTGTAGCAGGAATATATCCTAAACCAGAAGGTCCAAAATAAGTTACAACCGTGTTTGTATTTGTGGCTGATGACCATGGATCTACGGTTGGGTTTCCATCATAAACGGCATTTATTCTAACAGGATTTTTTCCAAGAACGTTTTTCCAAAATCCACCAACAACTTCAGAGCAGAGTTGGAACCAACGTTCTGTTTGCCAACCTAAAGCGCTAATAGGATGGTCGTAAAAATTAGGATTAGTAGGAGGCGTACGTTCGTAATTCAAATTTTTCTTTATCATTACTTGCAACTCAGCAGCATTTCTTGCGGTAATTCTTGCAAATGCAATATCTGGAACATTATCACCTGTAACATCAGCAAAAGGGTTATCAGAAATATAAGGATTATAACCACCAGGATGATCGTTCAAAACATTTGAAACAATGCTATTAGCGGCATTTGTGCCATAATCGCCCAAAAGTAGAATAGCACTTGGTGGAATTGTCCATGTATTGTAAGCGTTATTTACATAAGCTTCAATTGCGGTAGCGGTGTTTCCTCCAATTTCAGCAATGGTTTTTACATCTGTTAATATTCCTTGTTCGTTTCTGAATCTTTTTAATGAATCAGCCCATTGAAGAAATTCAGGCGATGTTGGTGTAATAATAAGATATTCGCATCCAGTTGTTTCCGTAACATTTGATAATTGAGAAGAGTAGTCAATTTTAGGTAATATTTCATAGTTAAATAAAGCATCTTCTAAAATAGGATCCCACCATCTACTTCTTAAACGATTGTTTCCAAAGGTAAAACTTCCTCCTTCAAAGTCAATAGTAATTTCTATGTTTTTTATTATGCGAAGCTCTTTTGTAACAGGGTTGTATTGGAATGGCGTAACACTAAGCATTACCGCATCAACACCTCTAATTTGAGTTTCTTTTGAAACAATAACTGGTTCCGTAGGATAATAACTATTTTTTTCATAAATAGCCTGATTTCTTTTATAAACCATTGGTTTTTTATCGTTTTCAAGCGGAATTATTGGAGCAGGAGCTATTTCTATTGAGTTTATACTTTCATAAATAATGTTTTTGATACTTAATATTGCTTTGGCTCCTGTTGGAATTGCAATGTATTTGCTCTCGCAAGCTAAATCTGGCATTCCTGCTTGATTAGGAAGGAAAACTTTTGATAAATTTACATGGTATTGTTGAATTTTATCTATAATGTTAGATGTTAAATTAAATCCAGCAACAGCATATTTAATCTCAATCTTATTAGATTTGCTGTTAATTAAAGAAAATCCTTGCTTCCCATTATTTTCATGGTAAGTAATAGTTTGATTTTGAGCTATCAACAGATTAGTTGTTAAAAACAAAATGCAAATTAAGAAAATTTTAAAATAGTTCATTTTAAATAATTTAAGTTTTTTTTTATTTAGTTATACTTTGTCTTTGGATTAAAGAATTTACAGAAATTAGTACTTTATTAACTTCCCTTTTTGTTGTGTATCTCCAATTTTTAGTTTGTAAAAATAAATACCTTTGCTAAGTTTAGAAGCATCTAAGAGAGCTGTTTGTGTTCCCTTGCTTTGTTTTCCAATCGCAAGTTTTATTAATTCCTGTCCAGCAATATCAACAAGCGTTAATTCAACGTTTTCATTTTCGGTAAGTGTATATTCAATGCATGTTTTATCGGTAAATGGATTTGGGAAAACTTTTACATTAAATGGATTATCTGTATTTTCTGTAATTCCAACAGTTGTAGTAATAGCATTTCCTGTTAAAGCAGGCGTTTTATAGCATACACCGGTTGTATTATATTCATATACAGCGTAATAATAAGTAGTTCCG
>CAYTJB010000353.1:0-2239 GCA_964437995.1 uncultured Bacteroides sp.
TCGTTGCAACGATCTTTCTTTGCCCTGTTTTAATATAATTTTTGTGTAATTGTTTTTCATAGCATTATTTTTAAACCTGTCAGATTTTAATAAATTAGTTGATTAATAGTTTATAATATCCTATCAGTTAATTATATAAATCTGACAGGTTTATTGAAAAATAATTAATAAATGTAAACCACTTTTTTGGTTTCAAAAAACGCTTCTTCAAAAAAATCCTTGATGTCGAAAACTTTATTTTTATTGGTAATACCGGTAAGTTCTTCAGTTAAATCGCCACCTTTTAGATAAATAATACCGTTTAAGCGTTCGTTTATTTGCTTTGTTGATATTTTATTGTGCACCCAACCGTAAAATTCGGGTAATTTGGTAACAGCTCTACTTACAATAAAATCGAAGTTTGTGTGTAGCTCTTCTGCTCTAATTTTTTGAGCAGTAACATTTTTAAGTCCTAATTCGTTTGTAATTGCCTCAACTACAGTTATTTTTTTGCCTATGCAATCAATTAAATGAAAGTTAGACTCAGGAAATAGTATTGCCAATGGAATACCCGGAAATCCGCCACCTGTACCAACATCTAACACAGATGTTCCTTTTCTGAAACTAATTACTTTGGCTATTGCCAACGAATGAAGAATATGGTTAATTGTCAAATTTTCAATATCTTTCCTCGAAATTACATTGATTTTAGCATTCCATTCGGTATATAATGGAATTAGTTTTTCAAACATTTTCAATTGTGTTGAACTTACATCGGGAAAATATTTTTTTATAGTCATCATAATTACAATGTATTATGGTCGTTTTTTATAACATTATTTTGTGTAAAAACAAATTTAGATATGCAAAATCTGAAGTTGCAAAATTATACTTTTGTACATAATTATTATGAATTAATTTAAAACTATAAATTACCTATTTATGAAACATATACTTAATTTTTGCTCTTTGTTCTTGCTTTTCTCTTTTCAAAACATTTATGCACAAAAGGAAACCAAACAAATTACAGTAAAAGAATACATTAATACATACAAAAACATTGCTATTCAAAACATGATAAATTATAAAATTCCAGCAAGTATTACCATGGCTCAAGGGATTTTAGAATCATCAAATGGCAATAGCGATTTGGCTATTTTAGCCAATAATCATTTCGGAATAAAATGTGCTAAAATTTGGCAAGGAGAAAAGTATTATAAAGATGATGATGCTAAAAAAGAATGTTTTAGGGTATATGCTGAGGCTTTAGATTCTTACAAAGATCATTCAAGTTTTTTGAGAACAAGAGAAAGATATGCTTCGTTATTTTTGTTAGATGCAACAGATTATAAATCATGGGCCTATGGTTTAAAAAATGCTGGATATGCTACTAATCCAAAATATCCTCAGTTGTTAATTAAAATAATTGAAGACTATAAATTATATGAATTAGATATTATGGCTCAACCGCAAAATAATACTAATTTGCCCGAAGAAGTTGATATAAAAAAAATTATCGATACTGTTAATTATGAGATAGTTTCGTCAAACGATGATATTCGTGAAACATTTGTAAACAACAATATAAAATTTGTATTTGCAAAAAGAGGAGATTCTTTTTACAAAATTGCATTAGATTTTGAAATGAAACCTGACGAATTATACAGATATAACGAATTTTCTTCGGATTATGTCTTGAAAGAGGGTGAAAAAGTTTATTTACAACCCAAGCGGCGCAAAGGTTCAGAAGAATTTCATATTGTTAAACCAACCGAAACCATGTTAAGCATTTCTCAGTTATATGGCATCAAACTAAAGCATTTGTACAAAAAAAACAGAATGGAAGAAGGTACTCAAGCAAAAGTAGGAGAGAAACTATGGTTGCAACGAAAGAAAAAAGATTAAACCATTCCCCAGAAATTAAAAAAACATTTTTGTTGTACAATTGTATAAAGAGGGTTTCGTGAGAAATCTAAATGAATGTTTGCTATTATGCCTAATACTAAAAAATAATCTTTTGAGACTACTTATATTACAGATACATGCAACAATACTACGACCGACCTCAAATAATTTACGCTACAAAACAAGCATTTAAAAACAGCGGTGGCATGTGTAAGCAATACAGAAAAGCGACACACAAAAGAAAAACAAAGCAAAAAATTGCATTTTGCTTTTCATAGTATTGCGTAGCAGTTTTTAAAGGCGTAGTTTTGCAGTAAATTGTTTGCAGTCTTGATTTTTTGTTACTTTTGTATCA
>CAYTJB010000354.1:0-2238 GCA_964437995.1 uncultured Bacteroides sp.
ATATGGTTTATGTAGAGGATTGTAATGGAAAGAATATTACTTCCGGTAAAATAACGGTAAATTTTAAATAGATATTATTTGCAAATACAAGATAATGAGTATAAATAAAAAAAATTGAGTTTTTTGAAAAAACTCATTATTGTGCTATAAACTATTTCCCAGATACGCTGTTTTTTTATATACTATATGTTTTATATTAAAAAGATTACACAGTTACGCTGTTGATGCTTTTGCATTTTTAGCACCGTAACTTGTCGCATTTTGTTGTGCGTGGTTTGCAATACTAAAAAGAATTATATAATAATCCAATAAATACTTATCCCTTTACTTTTTGTCTTGATACACTTTGCCGAAAGGAAGAACGACTTACGAAACCAGACCACTCTGTCAAAAATATAATCTTTGTCATACTGAACGCAGTGAAGTATCTGTTTTTGAGATTCTTCGCTAAGGCTCAGAATGACAAAGTAGTGCCTTCCTTGGCAAGGCAGACGTAAACGCCTTTGTAAGTTTTGTGATATTTTTGCCATTCACAGCCCCGCCCGCCTTGCGTAATCTCATACTGACGTTTCTATTTATTATTTATTTGTCGTATGGAACTCGATGATAATCTAACAATTTTAATATTTTTTTAAAGCTCGTTTCGGGGCTAACGCTGCTTTTTAGTTTTATATTAGTGTTTTTAGTTGGTTTCACCAGCCACCATTTACCGTGTACCTATTACAATTAACAATTAACCATTGATAATTATTTTCTAAACGCTTTTTTGCTGAGGTCGGTCTTATACCATTTACCAGCCACTGTGTAAAAATTTAAGTTAAAATTTCACTTTGAAACTATATATTTGTTTCAACCCAAAATTTCATTAATAAATTTCTGCAAGCTAATTTTCTTACTTCGGCATCCGAGCGAGCATCGGAGATAGGATTGAATTCATTATATAATATTTCCATTGCAGCTTCTACGGTTTTTCTTTCCCATATTTTGCCCGATAAAAAGTTTTCGGTTTGTTTGGCTCTTAATGTTTGTGCAGCCATTCCACCTATAACAATTATAATTTCATTTATTTTTTTATCATTGCTTAATTTTAAACGAAAACAACCGCTTACGGTAGAAATATCAAGGTCTTTACGTTTCGAGACTTTATATGATTTTAATATAACATTTTCAGGAATAAAAGGAATTTCAACTCCTACTATCAACTCATCTGATTTAATATCTGTTTTTCGATAGCCAATAATAAAATCTTCAATAGAAATTTCTCTTTTTGAAGTAATGTTTTGCAATTTTACCAATGCTTTGCAGGCAAACAGAAACGTCAATGTATCGCCAATAGGCGAAGCTGAGCCAATATTTCCGCCCATTGTAGCTATATTGCGGATTTGCAAAGAACCAAATACTTTTAAAATATTATATAATGCAGGATATGTTTTTTCAACGGCTGACTTAATCTTTTCTAATGGTAATGAAGAACCAATAATAACAGACTTACTAGTAAATTCAATAGTTTTTAATTCCGCTACTTGCGATAAATCAATTATTTGAGGAATAATTTCACCTTTTTTAGTTTGTCGCAAAGCTGTATCGGTTGCACCACCAATTAAAACAGCATTTGGGTATTGTTTTCTGAACTCCAAAGCATCTTTAAGATTTGGCGGCAGCAAATATAGCTGCTCATGGTGGCTTAAAATGATACTTTTATTTTCTTTTTTAATATTTAAAAGTTGTTTTGCAATTTCTTCTTGTTTTTCGCTAAAATGGTCTTTCCCATTGTGAATACATGACTGTTTGGCAGCTTCGATAATTGGTTTGTAGCCCGTACAGCGACATAGATTTCCTGTTAAACTATCTTCAATTACATCTTTTTCGGGCTGATGATGATTTTTGTATAACGCAAATAACGACATAACAATACCAGGTGTGCAATAACCACATTGACTACCATTATTTTCAACCATTAACTGCTGAACTGGATGCAGATGAATTTCTTTTCCAATATTTTGCTCCAAATTTTCAACTGTAATTATCTGTTTTCCATTAATCATTGGCAAAAAAATAAGACAGGAATCAAGTGCTTTGTATTCAAGTTGATTATTGGAATTTAGTTCGGCAATTACAACAGTACAAGCACCGCAATCGCCTTCGGCACAGCCTTCTTTAACTCCTTTGTGCGATGGCAAACCCCTTAAATAGTTTAACAAAGTAGTACTTGGACGAAAACTTTCGGGGTGTTGAAAA
>CAYTJB010000355.1:0-370 GCA_964437995.1 uncultured Bacteroides sp.
ACGATGCCAAATAACCGGCATCTTGCCAAAACAATACAAAAAATATATAATTTTGTAAAAAAACAAGAATGCCAACAGGATATCAAATAAAAGAACAAGACAAACCATATTTTATAACCTTACAGGTTGTATATTGGATTGATATTTTTTCGCGTCAGAAATACAGGGATATTATTATTAAAAATCCCATACTCCAAGTAAGGCTCTCACTAAGCAATATTCATTAGAAAAAACTTTTATATTTTAAAATTACTCTCTTTCTTCATTTCGTTTATTTTTTTATCATGCTGAACGAAGTGAAGCATCTCATTTTTTGTATTGAGATTCCTCGCTATCAATCTGAATAACAAAATAGTCTCAAACCTGTCAG
>CAYTJB010000355.1:380-1507 GCA_964437995.1 uncultured Bacteroides sp.
AAAATCTAACAGGTTTTAAAACCAATAGCAACAATAGCCTCACTTAAAGTGAAGCTATCGCTAAAAAAACTTTTGCATTTTTAAAATTACTTATCCTATTTTTATTAATTTTACAGAAAAATTAATTAGTTATAAATCAGGAGTAAATCGAAAATCCATAAAAGAGTAGAAATTAACAAATCCCCAACCTATGAAAAAAATTACTATTATTTTTTTAATTTTTACACTTTTAAGTGGAAAATCATTTGCACAATTAACTAAAGCTAAAGCTGAAGAATATAAGTTAATATTTAAAAAAACCTTAGCTGTTGGTTTACTTGAAGAAGATCAGGATTATGTAAAAAAAACTTCAGAAAAGCAAAAAAGAAAAAGACAAGCAAGAACTTGAAGCTTATCAAAAATTCATTGAATTATACAATGAAAATATTAAAATAGTGGTTGACAGTTTGTGGAAACTGAACAGCAAAATAGAATATAAATTAGCCACTGAGCTTAAAAAATTACAAAAAGCAAAGAACACCAAATATGTTTGTTTATTTTTTACCAAAAGCCATTTAGAAGATTATTTTGACAGGGAGACAGGTTGGGATCCACTTGAAATTGGAACTTTAAACTATAATAGTGCTGAAAACAGGATGAGTCAGGTGGATTATAGCTTGTTCATGCCTTTAAGTTTTGATGAAGGAATTGATGTTCATGATTTATTGTTATTTGCAATTAATTTTATGCAGAAAAATATTAAAGAAAATATTAATAATGATAGCAGAACTTCGGCAAAAGAATTTATTAAAGATCAGGCTGAAATTAATTGCAGTAAACTAAACAATAAAACACTGATTATCAATAAAGAATTTTTTAATGAAAAGAAATGTACCGTAAATGAAATAAAGAAGTCTTATCTTAATAAATTTATAATTTCAGACTTTAAAGGTACTCAAAAGTTATTAGCCGAAAATCCAGACGAATATGTATTTACTATCCCTATACCTTTTGGTATTTCGAAAGGTAGTATTAGTATTATGACTTTTGAAGGCGTACAATATCAAAGATGTATTGTAGATTTAGAAGGAAATGTATACGGAACTATAGGTTCAAGAATTGGTGATTTATGTAATCAAACTTTTACC
>CAYTJB010000355.1:1668-2202 GCA_964437995.1 uncultured Bacteroides sp.
AAGTATTACAAGACATTTGGTGGACATTGGATAAATGTTTGGATAAAGACATGATACAAGCCAGTGCGTTGGCTACCGCCATTGCTTGTGCTAAAAACGGTGTATGTTTCGCTATCGACCACCATGCTTCGCCAATGGCAATAGATAACTCATTGCAAATTATTGCTGATGCTTTTGATAAAATAGGTATTTCGCATCTGTTATGTTACGAAATTACCGACAGAGATGGATTAGATAAAGCAGCCAAAGGTTTGGAAGAAACAGAACGCTATTTGCAAACGCAACAAGGATTAGTGGGTTTACATGCCTCTTTTACGGTTGGTAATGATACCTTACAAAAAGCAGTAAGCCTTTCAAAAAAATATAATTCTGGTTTGCATATTCACATTGCTGAAGATGGCTACGACCAACAACATTGTACTGATAAATATGGAATGCGTGTAATTGAACGTATGCAAAAACATGCTGTACTTGATTTTGATAAAACCATACTTGGACATTGCCTGTTTTTAAATGATAACGAAAAGAAAACTA
>CAYTJB010000356.1:0-2200 GCA_964437995.1 uncultured Bacteroides sp.
TACGCTTCTGCATAGTTGGGGTTAATTTCAACAGCCTTATTATGGTCTAATATTGATCCTTTAAAATCATGTAAATTGCCCTTTGCCAATCCTCTTTTACTATAAGCCTCCGCATAGTTAGGGCTAACCTCTATAGCTTTACTAAGATCAGCAATAGCTCCTTTATAATCTTGAATTTCATTTTTTATTGAACCTCTTTTATAGTACGCCTCTGCATTATTGGGATTAATCATAATAGCCGAAGAAAGAGCTGCAATGGCTCCCTGATAATCGCCAACATTGAGTTTTGTACTGCTTTGTTCAATATATTCTTGTACTGTTTGACAGTATCCAGAAGACGCTATTAATAATGCTGTTAATAAAAGAACTAATTTTTTCATACTAAATAATTTTTAAATGTAATTATTAACGTTCTGCTTTAATCAAAATTGTAATATTAAATTTTAACAAAACCAACTGCAAATTTAATACAAAATTTTTGTTTTTATAAAAAAAACAACATCACACCAATAACACTAATAATAGCTCCAATAATTTCTTTTGAACTAACTTTTTGTTTCATAATAATAATAGCAGGAGGAATAATTAAAATAGGAACAATAGACATAATGGTTGAAGCAATGCCTGCATTGGCATGTTGTACTGCATATAACGAAAACGAAACACCAAGAAAAGGACCAAAAATAGAGCCAACACCTATTCGTTTCATAGCCTTTGTATTTTTAAATGCCGCACCTACATTGCTCCACTTTTTCCAAAAAGTAATTACCAAAGCAAATCCAACAATGCCTGTAATAATTCGTATTTGTGTTGCTGCAAAAGCATTGTAGCTTCCCATTCCTACTTTACTAAAAACCAAACCAACTGCTTGTCCTACAGCTCCAAAAAAAGCAAAAAGCAATCCACGAATAGGATGAGAAAGTGAAAAAAGTTTTTGTCCATTTCCTTTATTTAAAATTACCAATGCTATTCCAGTTAAAGTAAGTCCCATTCCCAGTAAATTGGATGATGTAAGGGTTTCGCCCAATATTAGCCAACTAATAAAAGCTGTCATTGGCGGAACTAATGTCATAATAAGCATAGCAATTCGTGAGCCAATGATGGTATATGATTCGAAGAGGAATAAATCGCCCAATACAAAACCAATAAAACCTGAAATTGATAACCAAAGCCAAGCTTTTCCTGAAGCATCTATGGGCAACCACATTCCCCTTGTTAAAAAAGAAAAAATACTGAGATAAATAATGGCAAGCATTAATCGAATAAGATTAACAGCAATAGAGCCAACTTTTAAACTGGCTGATTCGAAAGCCAAAGCTGTTGCTGTCCAACAGAATGCGGTAAAAAGTGCTGCAAATTCGCCTATGTGTGATTGGAACATATTTCTTAAGGTTAAAGTAGAAAGGCTAAAGGTTAAAAGTAAATTTTAAAATTATCACATTACCAAATCAATATCGGTAGCAACTCACAATATGGTCGTTTACCAAGCCGGCAACTTGCATAAAAGCATAACATATTGTACTTCCTACAAATTTAAAACCTCGTTTTATCATATCTTTGCTCATAGCATCCGATTCTATTGATTTTGAAGGAATGCTGCTTAGTGTTTCCCATTTATTGACAATAGTTTTATAATTTACAAATTGCCAAATATAATTATCAAAACTTCCAAATTCTGCTTGAACTTTTATAAATGCTTTGGCATTGGTAACACTTGCATTTATTTTAAGTTTATTGCGAATAATCCCTTTATCTTGAATTAACGCATCTATTTTGACTTGATTATATAATGCAATTTTATGATAGTCAAAGTTATCGAAAGATTTTCTAAAATTTTCGCGTTTGTGGAGAATCGTTTTCCAACTCAAACCTGCCTGAAAAGTATCTAACAACAAAAACTCAAATAATTTTGAATCATCATGCAAGGGTACACCCCACTCTTCGTCGTGATAGGCGTTCATCAACATATCGTCTTTAGTCCAGTTACAACGTTGTTTTTCCATTTTCAATAAATAAGGTTATTAAGGTTTTTGTTATCCCCCACTTTTTTGTTATACAATAATGTTTTATTTCATTAGGAAAGTTCTTCAAAGTTACACAAAATCTCAGATTTGTGTAAGGAATAATTTATTTTACAAATAGGTGTAATACCAAAATGAATTATAAATTAATCCGAAAAATATTTAAGGTATAATGCCGA
>CAYTJB010000357.1:0-318 GCA_964437995.1 uncultured Bacteroides sp.
TTAAGAATTGCAGAAACTGAAAAATATGCTCATGTAACCTTTTTCTTCTCAGGAGGAAGAGAAGAAAAATTCAATAACGAGGAGAGGATTATGATTCCATCTCCCAAAGTTGCAACTTATGACCTTCAACCGGAAATGAGTGCCCGCGAGGTAAAGGATGCTGTTATCAAAGCGATAGAAACCGGAAAATTTGATTTTATCTGTCTCAATTTTGCAAATGGAGACATGGTTGGTCATACAGGTGTTTATGAAGCAATTGAAAAGGCTGTGAAGACAGTTGATGAATGCGCAGGGGCAGTAATTAAAGCAGCTCACAGT
>CAYTJB010000357.1:365-2165 GCA_964437995.1 uncultured Bacteroides sp.
GCATTGAAGAGGAATAAGTCCAGCGGCTCTTATGGTATTTCCCGGATTTGTTTGTAATAACAAATTTAAGCCCCCTTTAGGGCATAGCCGTCAAGTTAATTTTTCTAACTCTCTGATATCCAATAGGGATGACTATTTTTAATCCCATTTCTTTTGAAAACAGGTTTGCTTGTTGTAATTTTACTCATATTAAAGAACGTTTTTTTAGTTAATAAATAGCGAGACTTTGCTGTAGTGGGCGTCTCGCTTTTTTTTATAAATATAATCATATTTATTTGATTACAAAATAGTTAAACATAATATTTCTTCAAATCCGAGTTTATTTTTCTTCTTTTCCAACCAATGCTTTGATTCAAATATATCTGCTACCCATTTTATCCATAGTTTAATCCCCTTCCCCCCATTTGTCAATATATATCTTAAGCGTAAACTATTTTCCTTAAGCGTATTAAAGCATTTGATGATACTCAACAGTTTTCCTGTTTTTTTAAACACTAGTCCCCTTTGGACCATGATTGTTTCCCAGTTTACCAATACAAGCAAAAGCCGTACATTTAACGTACACATCAAGCGTTCGTATTTCATTGGGGTAATGTTATCTAAACCAAATATTGATTTCCAAATTTTAAAAACTAATTCTATCTGCCATCGTATTTTATATATTTTGGCAATGGCTTCTCCATTGATCTTTTCAAGCGGGATATTGCTTATAAACAGGTTGAACCTGGCTCTGTTACTATAATCCTTGCTCGTTTGGCGTCCCTTCTTCTTATTGTATTTATTTACATTCTGCATTCGTGTGTTATAAACTTCATCAGGCATTAATTCAATGATTAGTCTAACTGGTAATTTTGCATCCTTGCCGATATACACCTCTTTATCAAGTTTATCATAATGATTTCTCTTCATCATATGATAGAGTTGTCCAAAATTAAGTTCTTCAAACTCATCCCCTTTCATCTCGTAAACAATAATCTTTGCGTGGAGTCTGGATAAAAAGAAAGCTTCTTCTTTCTTTGCAGTTGTAAAGTATTCTAGAGCAAAGTATCCTAAATCACGTATTGTCAGATCTCCTTTCATAACTGATCCTTTGGTCGCTAAAGCATCGGTTGAGTCTGGGCGGTTTGCAGGGGTGATTGTTAAATCGGTTATCTGGCCTGTTTTTAATTCAAACTCATATTGAATGCATGCCCCTGCCTCGGAAGCACTTCCTCCAAAACCCGGCAGCATGTCCTTTAGTTTTGGCGGCAGATCAAACTTACTGGAATCCTTTACATTTACCCGGGTAAAAAGATTAAGCCATCCAATATCGATGAGTTGAGATACCTGTGTGGTAAGCACCTTACTCATCAGCGATTGAATATACCTCATCGCTGATTCATTAAAGCGTTGATCAATACCTTGTTTGGAGATATCTACCCTATGCACTGATTTGGTTTCAATAGCCATTCGGTTATAACTCACAGTGGTCACTGATATTGCGTCGTATAGCAGACTGTCAAAGAACATGAGCGGGGAAAATTTCGACCCCCTTTTACAAAAGCCGCTTTCGTAAGCCTGTATGCGAAGTTGTCGCTCTGAAAAAACAGTTTTAAACTTCTTTACTAATTTTTTTAAAATAGGTTCAGATACCCCCCTATATTACATACAAATTATTAATTTTACGATCTATCTTATAATTAACCCATTAACCCCTCTTAGCTTGACGGCTATGCCCTTTAGGGGGTTTGGGGGCAGAAAAACTGGAGGATTACACTCCCTTCGGTCGCGTGATCCATTTGAGGGGTGCTTGACAAAGAA
>CAYTJB010000358.1:0-335 GCA_964437995.1 uncultured Bacteroides sp.
CGTTTACAATTGCGATTTCAGAACGATCAACTATAAAGATATTTACTCAGATGACGGTCTAGATAAAAATCTCATTTCTACTTGCGCAGTTGATATTAAGTCATTCCCTATAGATAAAAAAATGGCTGACATCCTGAAAGAGACGCTAAAAAATCAAGCCGAACGGGCAACCTACAAAGTGGATGTCGACTTCAAATGGACCAACTATCTCGATGGGTCTGTATATAGTGTGTATGCAAAAGGAAATAAGGATGATGTCTTTCCCATCTACGCCGCTAGGTTTTTCAACCCGAAATTCGAAGGATCATACAGGTGTGATGCTATTTACCTAGCTC
>CAYTJB010000358.1:397-2109 GCA_964437995.1 uncultured Bacteroides sp.
ACGATCCGGCCGCTTGGCGAGTTGATGAAGTTTTCTGTTCTGTTTCACAGCCGTCCCACGGGACGGATTGGTTTGAGGCAAAAATGGGCTGGTGTTGAGTTCGAATTCCTGCCACTCGGTAGGGTGTTATGCCAAACAAAACACCAGCCCGCAGCAACGTAATCGCCCTCCAGCAGATCCTCAAGCTCATTCCTCTCGGATTGATCACCCGTCACGCCCGTGAGACAGGGGTCGCCGATAAGTCACGCTCCTTCTCCGTCGTCAGTCACCTCGCTGCGATGCTTTTCGCGCAACTCTCCCACGCCATGGGCCTCAATGACGTGTGCGACTGGCTCCGACTCAAGACGAAGGCCTTGGCTCGGATCGGGGTCACCCCACCATCCAAAAACGGTCTCTCCCATGCCAACAAGGAACGAAGCGCTGATTTTGCAGAGAAATTGTTCTGGTCGGTGCTCGGTCATCTCCAGAACGCCAGCCCGAGCTTTGCTGCCGGGCGCAAGGGCAAGGGATTGCTCAGGCGCTTTAAGGTGAGGATCCACGCGGTGGATTCGACGGTCATCCAGTTGGTTGCCAATTGCATGGACTGGGCCAAACACCGCAGGCGCAAGGCCGCTGCCAAGATGCACCTGCGGCTCGATCTGCACAGTTTCCTGCCGTCTTTCGCCATCGTTGATACCGCCGCGCAGCACGACAACAAGCGCGCTCGTGAGCTCTGTGCGAACATCGCTGCGGGCGAAATCGTCGTATTCGACAAGGCCTACGTGGATTTCGATCATCTTTCCGATCTGAATCAGCGGGGCATCTGGTGGGTTACCCGGAGCAAGGACAACATGGTGTTCGGGGTGGTGAAGAGCCACACCAAGGGTCACGAAAATATTATCAAGGATCAAATCATCGCGCTCAAAGGTCAGCACAAAGGAATGCAATTGCGACGCGTCGAGGCCTTGGTGGAGGTTGATGGCAAGTGGCGGGTGATGGTGTTCATCACCAACAACCTTGCCTGGAGTCCGCGGTCCGTCTGCGATCTCTATCGCCGTCGCTGGGACATTGAGGTCTTTTTCAAACAGGTCAAACAGAGTCTCAAGCTCGGCAGTTTCCTCGGACACAGCGCCAATGCGGTGAGGTGGCAAGTCTACACGGCCCTGATGGTGTATGTGCTGCTTCGATTCATGGCGCATCTATCCGAATGGGGCCACAGCTTCACGCGGCTCTTCGCCGTCACGCGATCCGCATTGTGGGAGCGGATCGACCTGCTCGCGTTGTTGAAATCCTATGGGACAGCATCCGGGCGATTCAAGGTGATAGGATCGCTCGACCAGGCTTGGTTTGCTGGTTTTGCGCCTGGTAAGACATAACCTCATGGGACAGCATCGCCGCATAAATCCCCGGAAATATTAACTTGCCGCAAAAAAGTCGCAATCGCCATTCCCAAGAATCGGTATCAAAGCCTCGTGAAATCAAGGCTTCCAGCCCTTTGCGTCCAGTCTATGGGACGGCAGTGAAAAAAGTGTTCTTCGCCAGAAATTATTCCTGAAGCCCATATTGACTAGCGAATGCCTCGGCAGCGTCACCATCCTTCGGCATTTCCTGATAGATCGTTTGCAGCGCCCTGGTCCGATCCGGGCCCTGCGGCAGAGTCTCAATCCATTTCATGGCATTCTCAGCAGCGTAGGGATAGGTCTTGGCGGCGTAGGCACCTGCGACCGCGGATT
>CAYTJB010000359.1:0-2108 GCA_964437995.1 uncultured Bacteroides sp.
GAAATTTAATTTATGAAGACAAAATTATTATCATTATTATTGTTACTTTCAATAATTAGTAACTCCCAAACAGTTATTAAATGGGTAAAAACAGATAAAATAACAGCAAGAACCGATACCATTGTATTTGACAGCATCGCTAAATTCAATAATGGTGCAACATTCAAAGATTCAGTAAACATTGATATTATACACCCAGAGGATTCAAATTCTTTGTCAATATGTAATCATAATAATTCAAGTATATTGACATTTGGCGATGGTGTTCCAAAATTAGGAAGTATCAATGCTTATATGGGTACATATAAAGGAATTGACTTAAATATGGGTAACTACTATAAAAACGGTGTATGGTATAGGAGTTTAAATGGCAATCCTAGTTGTTTCTTTATGAATCATGCAGATTCAACTATATCAATGTGGTGGGGTGGCTATGGTTTGAAAAATTCAAGTATTGCATGGACTACGCCTAAATTTGTTTTTTCGTCAAAAGGTAAAATGACAGCAAATTCAGTTGATGTTGATTCCGTTTTTATCGGAAACGACACTATATATCGAATAGGTATAAGTAACGATACATTGTATTTTAATAATCAAACATTTACAGGTGGTGGTGGTTCGACAGGATTCAAATGGATTGTAACAGGTGGAGGCACTGATAAAATATACACAGCGGTTCAAGCAGCATCGGTTGGAGATGTTGTAATTGTTGATGCTGGTGCTTATACTGAAACCAATACCATATCAAAAGATGGTGTAAGACTTCATTTTATGAACGGTGCGGTAGTTACAAAAACTACTGCTGGGGCATTGTTTGATATAACAGGTTCTACTAATAACTTTTATTTGACTGGCGATGGAGAATTTAATACTGTAAATGAATTTGTAAATTGCACAAGTTTTTCAGGTAGTGTTATAGACTTAGAGTATTCAAAGGCTAGTAATACTGGAGTAGGAAAAAAATTAATTAATATAGATGTAGCTGGGTTAGTAGCTGATGTATATATTAATGGTAAAATAAAGAGTGAATCTAGTGGCGGTAATGTAATTTATAAATATACTGGAACTGGAATTACTAGTATTAAAGGTGGAATATACTCTAATACATCAGCTTATGATTGTTTATATATTGGGGGATATGGAACAATGGCAGCTAATCCTACACCAAGTGCAATTTCGGCAAGTGCTTCTGCATCTAATGCTAGTTATAAAGGAATCTATATAACAGGATTAACTAGTCAAAAATTTGGAAATATTAACGCAAAAAAAATAGATAAATTATATATTAATGGAGAATTTAATGGGTCTATTAATGGAGAAGTTGGCGTATATACAGAAAACAATTCAATTAAACATATAACATTCAATAATGTTGTTGGCACAGCAACAATAATAGCAACACAAGGTTCTTATAATTTTATGAGTAGATGGGACGTATTAACATTAACTGGTGGAGCAACTGTTAATTTATTTGGAACAAATCTTAATTTAGGTGAGTTGATAACTCAATCTGCAGGCATTATTAATCATTATGGAACTATTGAACCTTGGAATACAACTGAAAATAGAAGGCTTTTCAACATAACGGGTGGCACACTTCGTAATTATGGCACAATATCTGTGTCAGGAGGTCTATACTTAACTAGAAGAGTATCTTATTGTTTAATAAATGGGGCGACAGCAAAGGTAATAAATTATGGTATTTGGGATTGTCCAAATCCAGCTTCTAATGCTTTTTTAGGCGGTGGGGAATTAATCCAATTACAAGCTGGCACTTTTGAAAATAGAGGGTATATGAGGAATAGATGTGAGGGGAATGGTGGGTATTGCATAAGAGTAACTGGCAATAGTACATTTATTCACGATGGCGGTAGAATGATACTTAATCCAAATTATGCAGGTTCATCTATTTATAATGCTGCATCAACACTAACTATAAAAAATTATAATAATTACTTTACAAATATAGCAAGGTCAGGTGCTGGAACTTATACTGAAACAATTACAGGAGGAGGCACAGAAGTTGTTGACACTGACGTAACAGAATAAAACTTAAAACTATGAAAAAACTATTATTAATAATACTTACAATTATAACCGTATCTGCA
>CAYTJB010000360.1:0-2081 GCA_964437995.1 uncultured Bacteroides sp.
GCTGACGACCGCCTCGATCAGAGTATCGGTGTCATACTCTCGGGTATGGGTTCCGACGGAAGTCTTGGGGTGAAAGCAATAAAGGAAAAAGGTGGATTGATATTAATTCAGGATCCCGATTCGGCCAGGTTCGACAGTATGCCCCGTAATGCCGCCGAAGCTGCGGTGGTTGATATAACAGCTCCTGCCAATGAGTTGCCGCTAAAATTAATTAGTTTACTGAAGCAACCTGTCCGCATCAGCGCAAAGCAGGAATTGGAAAAAGATACCAGCTCCCTCGAAAAAATCAATATCCTGCTTCGCAATCAAACAGGGAATGATTTTTCGCAATACAAAAAAAATACAGTGTACCGTCGTATCGAGCGGCGCATGGGCATACACCAGATAAGCAAAATCAACTCATATGTACGTTTTTTACAGGAAAATCCTGCTGAAGTCGAAATACTCTTCAGGGAGTTGCTGATTGGAGTTACCAGTTTTTTCCGCGACACAGCAGTATGGGAGTGCATAAAGGACAAGGCATTGCCAGCTATGTTTGCACTTTTACCACATGGGCATGTTTTCAGGGCATGGATACCCGGCTGCTCAACAGGCGAAGAAGCCTATTCGCTGGCTATTGTTTTTAAGGAAGCAATAGAAAAAATGAATGCCGAAAAGAATTTTTCGTTACAGGTATTTGCAACCGATCTCGACAGCAATGCTATCGAGAAAGCCCGGAAAGGCATATACCCTGCAAATATTGTCAGCGATGTTTCGGTGGCCCGGCTTAACCGGTTTTTTATCCGTACCGAAGACCAATACCGCGTTAATGCCGAAATTCGCGAAATGGTGGTATTTGCGCCACAAAATGTAATTAAAGATCCTCCTTTTACTAAACTCGATTTACTCTCGTGCCGCAACCTGCTCATTTATATTGATGCCGAATTGCAGCAAAAACTCCTTTCGTTGTTCCACTACAGCCTTAATCATAACGGAATATTGGTTTTAGGAAGTGCCGAAACGCATGGCGGGCAAAATGATTTTTTTAAACCTATAGATACTAAATTACGTATATATCAACGTTCCGGTTTTGCCAAAACGGATGAATTGCTCAACTTTCCGAGTTCATTCTCAGTATCAAAACCTGGCCTTCCCAATACTCAGTTAACTGCAAAAGTTCCCGATAACCTGCAAGTACTTGCCGATCAATTGCTTCTGCAGCAGTTTTCGCCTTCGAGCGTTCTGGTTACTGATAAAGGTGATATCCTTTATATAACCGGAAGCACAGGCAAATATCTCGAACCGGCTGCCGGCAAAGCCAATATGAATATTTTTGCCATGGCCCGCGAAGGTTTGCGCAACGAACTTCCTATGGCTTTTCGAAAAGCAATGCAAAACTATGACAAAGTCATTCTGCCAAAAATAAAATTTCTCTGTAATGGTGGACCGCAATATGCTAATGTCACTATTCAGCAAATCGAAAAGCCATTGGCTCTGAAAGGCCGGATACTGATCATTTTTAATGAGATTACTATTGATGATCAAAATTTACAGAAAACGAAAAACCGGAAATCTCCTTCTTTAGTTATGCAAGCGGAGTTGGAATTTGAACTTCAGCAGATCAAAGAAGAATTGCAAAGTACGCGCGAAGAAATGCAGACTTCGCAGGAAGAACTTAAATCGACTAATGAAGAGTTACAGTCAACCAACGAGGAATTGCAATCGACTAACGAAGAGCTTACCACTTCGAAAGAAGAAATGCAGAGCCTTAACGAAGAACTCCATACGGTTAACTTAGAGTTACAGTGTAAAATTGATGATTTTGCGCGTATCAATAACGATATGACCAACCTGCTCAATAGCACCGAAATTGCGACTCTGTTTCTTGACAGGAATTTGAAAATCAGGCAGTTTACAGTTCCGGCAACAAAAATATTTAAGCTTATACCAAGCGATATTGGCCGGGTATTTACTGACCAGGTAACTGATCTCAATTACCCCTCAATATTTGATGATGCCAGCGAAGTATTGCGCACTCTGGTGTATCTGGAAAAAGCAGTAACAACCCGCGATGGGCGGTGGTTCAATATCCGTATAATGCC
>CAYTJB010000361.1:0-794 GCA_964437995.1 uncultured Bacteroides sp.
TTACAACTCACATTACAAATGTTGAATTAATTCTATAATTTTTTAAAAGTAAAAACATATATTTATAAATAAAATAAAATAAAAAAAATAAAATAATTAAAGAAAAAAAAAAGTTAATTTTTCGTTTTTTATCATTTTTTGTATTTTTTAAAGATTAGTATTATTGCAACAATCATTAAAGTAATTGAAGCAATACTTATTAAAGTATAAGTATCAAAGCCAATCTTAACAGGCACGCTCGGGAATTCTCCCTCTACTAGACTATCAATTATCGGTTTTTTACTCTCATTATCGGTGTCTTTATTTATAGAATTTAAATGATTTTCATAAGTCATTCCAATTACAGGCAGTGGCGTTGATAATTCGTTATCTCTATCTTTTACTCCTACTTTTGATTTTGCGTTTGGTGTTATAAAATTTTCCATTGTTTTTCTTAATTAAAATATTTTAATACTGCGTCCATTTGTGGTATATCGGCATCTTTTCCTATTTGTTCTGCTGTTTTTTTGCTTACTACTTGCACTCCATAAAGTCGTTTTAATGCGTTCTCGGTGTTAAGTCCAAATTTTCCATCGGGTGTTAGTTTTGCATAGTTCGGAGTTTTTTTCTTATCAGCAATATAATTTAAACCAATTTGTAAATATTTCACATACTCTCCGCTGTCTCCTCGTTTCATTGTAAAAATTTTATTTGGTGCAGTTGGCGGTTTTACAACAACTGGAACAATTTGTCCTTTACTTCCACTTTTATCTGTTGGTGAGTTCTATCTTATTAGTGGTGGTACTGGTTTTGAA
>CAYTJB010000361.1:868-2073 GCA_964437995.1 uncultured Bacteroides sp.
TAACTGCAACTAAACCTCCTATAAATATAAATACTTTTTTATTTTTCATTTTTATACATTTTCTATTCTTATAATTCTTCTTTGTAATGCAGTAATAAGTTCTCCTACATCAATAAAATGTTCGTTACTTATTGCTTCGCTTAATTTTTCGTTGTGTCTTTTATAAAATGTTTTATTCCATTCGTTTATTAACCTTGCAAGGTCTCTATCACTTAAATTTGCTACTTCATACCACAATTCGTTTTCGTGGTCTCCGAACCAATTTAAACCTTCCATATCTTTAAAAACTCTTTCGGTTATGTATCTAATATCGGCATCGCTTAATTGAGACACTAAATAGCCTTCGTTATCGGTTTTGCCATCTAAATCTACATTGGGTGGAGGTATGCTTTTTCCATAACTTTTTCCCATAAAAAAGATTAAAATTAATGATACTAAACAACCAATAATTAACCATTTATTACTAAATACTCCACTATTTATCATCACTTCCTCCTCTCTTACCCATTACAACTCCTGCAATAAAAACTAATGTTGCAACTGCCAAAAAAGAGCCAAAAATTATTAAATAAGATTTCTTTATCCATTTTTATTGCCTTTTAGTCCTTTTTGAATATTAACACTATGTATAACCTTTTCAGGTTCAGATAATTTCGCATAAGCAAGCGAAGTTTTAAGAAGTTGCGTCTCTTCGTCTGTTAAATTAACTTTGTTTTTAGCTTTATAAATAGTTTGCCACAAATAAACTTCTTTTTTTACCTGTTCGTAGTTCTCCACTGATCGCTGTGTAAGTTGAATAGTTCGTTTTAATTTTGCTACTGTATCTCTGTAAAGTGCAATTTCTTGTCTTATTGTTGTATTTGCCCAATCATTTTTGGTATAAAATTGTCCAATATGTTCTCCATATAAAATTTTATTTCTCCACAAAGAATCAGTGACATAAATTTTAACTTGCGCTTCTTCCGTTAGTCCTTTTTCGTAAATTGCCTCCATTGCAAAACCTTTTACGAGATTACCTTTATCATCTCCTCCCAAGTCTGACCACAGAGAGCGTTTGCCCTCAAAAGCTTGTTTTGCTTTGTTATAAACTTTTGATACAACCTTGCCTGCAATATTTCCTGTAAAATTGCCTATAAATGAACCTATTGGCGCTCCAATTCCAGGAAGTAATGTTCCAAGAACGGCGCCCAATGCAGCACCATAAA
>CAYTJB010000362.1:0-303 GCA_964437995.1 uncultured Bacteroides sp.
ATTGACTGTTATGGAAAAACAGCTCCGAGAAGACATGATATGAGATAGGATGATATGTGGTAAAGTAACATGGGATATCATGAAACTGAAAGGGGAAAATGTCATGAAAAAAGTAAGGCTTGGCATCATAGGCTGCGGTGGACGATCCTATGCACACGTCAACAAGCTTGTCCATTTCGAGGACGTGGACATTGTTGCGGTGGCCGACCCCATCCCGGAACGCCGGATGGAAATGGCGAAAAAAACCGGGGCGGCAAGACTTTACGCGAACCACAACGAACTGTTCGGCTCGGAAAGCCCTGA
>CAYTJB010000362.1:313-2068 GCA_964437995.1 uncultured Bacteroides sp.
GTTGAAAAGCCGATGACACTTAGTTTGGCGCAGGCGGAAGGCATTTCGCGGGAAATCGGGAAGAAGGGTCTCATAACATGGGTGGGCTTTCAGGACCGTTACCTGGACATCGCGGATGCCATGCGCGAGGAGCTTCCTTTGCACAAAAGCGGCCTGGTGTACGGTTCATGGCTCGGAGGCGTGCCGATGGTCTGGTGGTGGATGAAAAAATCCACTTGCGGGGGTCAGCTGGTTGAACAGAACATCCATCTCCTTGACCTTCTCCGCTACCTGTACGGCGAACCCCGGTCGGTCTATGCTACTTGT
This sequence comes from uncultured Bacteroides sp., assembly GCA_964437995.1. Lineage (GTDB taxonomy): Bacteria > Bacteroidota > Bacteroidia > Bacteroidales > JACABE01 > JACABE01. The sequence continues at coordinate 620 of CAYTJB010000362.1, forward strand.
TCCAGCGGCATCCTGTCGGGCATCAAGGATTATGATACGGATGACCATTCCACGGCAGTGATTCAATTCGATCATTCAGTCACGGCCACATTGACCTCGGCATGCTACCTCACTCCGGAGAACAGTGGCGCGCACAGCGGATTCATCATTACACTGGATGACATGACCATCGACTACAAACTGCGCAGGTCCGTCACTTTCACTACAAAGGCAAGGGAACTGAAGATCATGACGGGAAACGACCATGAATACGATGCCAATCGTATTTTCATTGACGCGGTGAAATCCGGGGATGGATCCAAGATACGTTCACCTTACTCTGACGCGCTTGAAACGCTGAGGCTTGGACTGGCGGCGAATGAATCGATGGAAACCGGCCAGGTTGTGCATTTCAACAGAGCGAAATGAATTGGCCGGCGTTATGGTTGGAAACCGACAATAAGGTGCTTTTTAGAAGGACGAAGTGATTCAGCCGTGTTGTCGGTGGAAACCGACGATGACATGCATTCCGGCAGGATGAACCTTTTTGTCGGAACATTGATTCATCTCTTGGAGGTAACAGTATGATAAGACTTTCATCCTGCATAGAAATGATGTTCAAGGATCTGCCCTTTGCTCTTCGCATCGAGGCCGCGAAAACCACGGGCTTCAAGGCCTGGGAGATGTGGGGCTGGACAAATCAGGATATTCCGGCGCTTGAGGAGGCCGTGGAGAAAACCGGCCTGCCTGCTGCGGCCTGCTGCATAGGCAGCCGGGACCCTCGCGCCATCAGCGCCATCAAGGGCGGCATCATGCTCAAGGCGGAGAACGCCGTGCTGTTTGCGGAAATGGTCGAGGAAACCATTTCCGCTGTGGACGGCCTGCATATCAAAACCCTGATTGCCACAACGGGCAACACATTGGGTGATGTTTCCCGTGAACGGCAGCAGGAGGCTGTTGTGTCCTGCCTGTCCGCTGCTGTTCCCATTCTTGAAAAGCACGGGTGCATCATCGTGCTTGAGCCCCTGAACATTCTGGTGGATCATGCGGGTTACTACCTGTCCACTTCAGAACAGGGATTTGAAATACTGAAGCAGGTGAACAGCCCGCAAGTCAAGCTGCTGTACGACATTTATCACCAGCAGATTACGGAAGGGAACCTGATCTCGGCGATTCGGGCAAACATGCCGGCCATCGGTCATTTCCACGTCGCGGATGTGCCTGGAAGGCATGAACCCGGAACCGGCGAGATCAACTATGGGAACGTATTCACCGCCATTGCTGATTCAGGCTACAACGGTTATGTCGGCTGTGAGTATTCTCCGTCCGGGGGGAAGAACTCCACTGAATCCGCGCGGCTGGTGCTTGAACTGGCGAAATGCTGAGTCTATCCTGTCATGTTTGCGGTATTGGCAGGGGGCCCTTGCCCTCGGAATCGCCATGGATGACGTGGTTTGGTTTGAAGCCACT
>CAYTJB010000363.1:0-2064 GCA_964437995.1 uncultured Bacteroides sp.
TTAATTATTGCAATCAGCATTGTTTTTTTTGAAATTTTAAGAAGAAAACAGGATTAAAGTTATTGGGTTATTGTGGATTATTGAATAGCATAATTTCAAGTGTTTGATTTTAGGGCAAAATAATGAAAATGATTAATCTGAACTGTTACCTCGTAACTTGTTATAAAAAAACCGTTTTGCAATAACAAAACGGTTTTTAATTTTTTAATATTCGTCTTCATGAAAGAAGAAGTCATCCTTTGTAGGATAGTCGGGCCATAAATCATCGATACTTTCGTAAATTTCCCCTTCATCTTCAATTTCTCGAAGATTTTCTATTACTTCCTGTGGTGCACCTGATCTGAGAGCATAATCAATTAGCTCTTCTTTAGTTGCAGGCCAAGGAGCGTCTTCAAGCTTTGATGCTAATTCTAAAGTCCAATACATATTACGAAAACTTTTAGGTTATAATTTTTTTGCAAAAGTAATTTTTTTTTTGATTAAACAATCTTTTTTTAACAAAAATAAAAATTTGCTAAATATCAGAAAATAAAGCAATTAAAAAATAATGTTAAATTTTTGCTTTCCAAACTTCTTCTTTTGCTCCTAAATCGTGCCCAATTTTACGAGCCAACACAAATAGAAAATCGGATAAACGGTTTAAATATTTAATTACCAATGGAGAAACAGGGTAGTTTTTAGATAATTTAATGGTTATTCTTTCTGCTCTACGGCAAATACAACGTGCGATATGACAATGAGACACAATCGGGTGTCCGCCGGGAAGAACAAAAGAATGTAAAATGGGTAAATTTTCATTCATTGCATCTATTTTGCGTTCAAGTAGAGAAATATCTTCTTCGCAAATTTGAGGTAATGGGCGTTTAGATGTTCCAGTGTCTTCAGCCAACAATGATTCTGCTGTAAAAAGTCTATCCTGAATTTCGAGTAATAATGTTTTGATGTGGTCATTAACTTCCAAATCACGTATCAATCCAATGTATGAATTAAGCTCATCTACAGTTCCATACGCTTCGATACGTACGTGATACTTAGGCACTCTTTTACCGCCAATAAGAGATGTTTCGCCCTTATCGCCAGTTTTAGTGTATATTTTCCATTCCTTAGTCATGGAATTTGGTTATTAAGTTAATGGTTATTTGGTTAATGGTTAATAGTTATTGGTTATTTTTGTTCACTGTTTACTGTTTACTGCTAACTAAATTTAAGCTTCCACTAAATAATCCGACATCTGACGAATTTTGGGATTTACCTCATCCGAAGCTACTTCGCCGTCAATTAAGCGAATGATACGGTGTGCATGACGGGCAATATCTTCTTCGTGAGTAACCACAATAATTGTATTGCCTTTTCTATGAATTTCTTCAAATAATCCCATAATTTCAACAGAAGTTTTTGAATCGAGGTTTCCTGTAGGTTCATCAGCTAAGATAATAGAAGGGTCGTTTACCAAAGCCCTTGCTACTGCTACACGTTGACGCTGTCCACCCGATAATTCGTTGGGTCTATGCGTAATTCTATCGGAAAGTCTTACTCCTGCAAGTGTTTTCTCTGCTTTTGCAATGCGGTCGGTTTTATTCATACCCGCATAAATTAGTGGTAGCATCACATTTTCCAACGCTGTTGAGCGGGGCAAAAGGTTAAATGTTTGAAAAACAAATCCGATTTCTTTATTGCGGATTTCAGCCAAATCATTGTCTTCCAATTTACTAACATCGTGCTTATTTAGTATATATGTTCCCGAAGTTGGGGTATCCAAACAACCCAAAATATTCATCAATGTTGATTTTCCGGAACCCGATGGACCCATTAATGCCACATATTCGTTTTTATAAATGGTTAACGATATGCTTCGTAACGCTTTAACTATTTCTGTTCCAACTTTATAATGCTTAGCAATATTGCTTAAGCGAATAATTTCTTCAGCCATTTTTTGTATTTTTTTAGAGGTACAAATCTACGAAAAAAATTTGTGATGTGATGATTTTTTAATTTTTTGATTTGCCGAGTTTCTCTTTCTTTTGTCATGCTGACGAAGGAAGCATCTCATTTAATATGTATTTT
>CAYTJB010000364.1:0-478 GCA_964437995.1 uncultured Bacteroides sp.
CTTGCCATTGCGTTTTTTAAACTATTTCCTGGCGAAAATAATGCCAATTTGCCTTATATGTATGGTATTATTATGATAGGATTGGCAAGATGTATAGCTATGGTAATTGTCTGGAACGACTTAGCAAAGGGCGATACACAATATGCTGCCGGGTTGGTTGCCTTTAATTCTATCTTTCAGGTATTGTTCTTCTCGGTGTATGCTTATGTGTTTATTGCAATTTTACCTGCATGGTTTGGAATACCTATCAACGATGCAGTTGAACGCATTACTATTGCACAAATAGCCGAAAGTGTGTTTATATATTTGGGTATTCCTTTCATAGCAGGGTTTTTAACACGTTTTATCTTAATTCGAGTAAAAAATAAACAATGGTATCACACTAAGTTTGTACCCAAAATTAGTCCATTAACATTAATTGCATTGTTGTTTACCATTGTAGTAATGTTTTCATTAAAAGGCGAATACATTATAAAAA
>CAYTJB010000364.1:488-2052 GCA_964437995.1 uncultured Bacteroides sp.
ATTTCAGAACTTAAAGCTGCAAATATCACTGCGAAAATTATTGTAAAAATACCTTTAGATGTGGTATTAATTGCCATTCCTTTGCTTATTTATTTTGTAATTATGTTTTTTAGTTCATTTTATATGAGTAAAAAAGCTGGCGCTACTTATGGGCAAACGGTAACTCTATCTTTTACAGCTGCAAGTAATAATTTTGAATTGGCTATTGCAGTGGCTATTGCAATATTTGGAATGAATTCTGGTGAAGCATTTGCCGCAGTTATTGGTCCTTTGGTAGAAGTACCTGTAATGATTGCATTGGTAAATGCAGCATTTTGGATGAAGAAAAAATATTTTACGATAATATAAAAATTTATCACAAAGACACAAAGTTGAATAAAGAGAATTATTTAATTAACTTTGTGAGTTATTTATTCAGTTAAAAGTAAAAAATTTATATTGAAAACAACCATTACCAGAAATCAAACAGCAGATATACTCAAAGGATTGGCTGTTATTTTTATGATTCAGGTTCATATAATGGAACAGTTTGCCTCAATGGTTGCTAATAATAGTTTGTTGGGGAAATTGTCTTATTTTGTAGGTGGCCCGTTTTGTGCACCTGTTTTTATTGCTGTAATGGGCTATTTTTTAGCATCTTCCAATAAATCTTTTCTGTATTTTTTAAAAAGAGGTATAATATTGTTTTTGGGTGGTATTTTGCTTAATATTGGGCGTTCTATTCATTTATTTATAGCTATATTTCAAGGAAAATTTGATTTAGATCCTTTGTATTATATCTTTGGAGCAGATATTTTACCTTTGGCAGGATTGAGTATTATTTTATTAGCAATATTGCGTTTGATTTCAAGAAAGAATTTGTTTTTGTACATCCCTATTTTAATTGTATTTGCAGCATTGAGTAGTTTCCTCAACATTGATAATCAAACGCAGAGTTATTATTTAGCTTTTATTATTGGTAATTTCGAACAGTCGTATTTTCCATTATTTCCGTGGTTTTCGTATGTGTTAGCTGGTTATATATTTAAAGTTATTTTTGATAAATACCAAAGCTACTTACGCCTATTTACTTATATTCATTGGGTTTTTATTGGGTTTATAAGTTTAGTAATTCTGATTTTTACCCCTTACGCATTTAGTATTTCAAACAATTTGGCAACATATTACCACCATAATTTTTACTTTTTTTTGTGGGGTATTGGTTTTATGGCAATCTATTTATTGATAATCAATTATATAACTACTAAATTAAGAAATACTATTTTGATTAATTATTTAGCATGGACAGGCAAAAATGTTACAATTATTTACATTATTCAGTGGTTAGTTATTGGAAATATTGCAACAGCAATTTACCGAACACAAAACTTATTACAAAGCGAATTATGGTTTGTCGGAATAAGCATATTTTCTTGTTTTTCAGCTTTTATATACTTGAAAATAAAAAACTACTATCAAAATAAGAGAGAAAGTCTTTTGTAATACCGATACGCAATATGTAATAGTCCAAAAAAGGCTGGACTAAACATATTGTCTATCGGTATTTACCACTGCAAAATTATGA
>CAYTJB010000365.1:0-2048 GCA_964437995.1 uncultured Bacteroides sp.
TGGTTCTCCGCATCAACATTTGTGGTGAAAATCGCCACCTTCGCCAAGCCCGAAAACGTTGGGGCTTAATTATAAAAAACAAAAAAAATGAAAAGCAAAGTACTAAAATGGTTTTATGATTGGGGATTATTTATAATCGCTATCATTGTTATTGTTGTTTACATAATATTGAATTCGGATATTTCGACACAACAATCTTTTAATAAGACAGTTTCGACAAATGTTTTGTTTACAATAATCAATTTACTTTCTGCATTTTACATTGCAAGAAAAGTAAGTATGTGGGGTTGGATAACAGATACGTCAAATAATCAAAAAAAGATTGCAAAAACAGCAATTAGGCATAATCGGGGGAATTTGGCGTCAATTTTAAAACTTATCAAAATCACTAAAGATAAAATTGATAAAGTAGATGATAAGCTCACACAGCAGTATTTACAAGAAATAGAAAATCATCTTGAAATGATTTATAATGGACTTAGAAATTCAGAAGCAGATTTTAAAGAAATAGTAAATGAAGAAATGAAAGAGCAAAATGCGTTAGAAGTAGAAATCTCTGATTTATTCAATGAAATTGAATCTAAATCCAATCAACTTGCTGAATTGTCAAAAGCTTCAAATGAAAAAGATGGTAAAATAACAGAATTAAAGAAACAGTTAAGAGAGAAAGAAACTGAATTAAACTCAAAAATTTCTAGTCTACCTTTTGGTGCGACTTCTTTTAACTCAGGTTCGACTTTTAACATAATGGATGCATCTCATATTGCAGAAGGTCGAGTATCATTAATTAATGATATACTTGGGACAAAATATACACTTGGAGAAGACAGTAAAAAATAACAACAGCTCACAACTGGCTGATAAGCATCATGCCTCAAGGCTTTTGCAAAAGTTGCAAGCTACCCAATGGGCACGATGCCTATCAGCCTTAACGTTAGAGGCAAGTGGAGGAAAGTGTAGCGAGATAAGGACAACAAAAAACAAAAAGAAAACGAATGACAGTAAAAATTTCAAAAATAAACTCACAATGAAAAAGACAGTAATTATATTAAGTGTTTTTGCACTGATTTTGAGTAGTTGCAAACAGACATCGCCAACAATGACCATGACAACATCAGAAAGTGCTTTGAGTATTTCGTTGTTAGGCAGAGGAAATGCAATAATTGATTGGGGAGATAAAACGCCGAGCGATACGGTAACGATTTCGGAAAATTCTGGAAAAGGAAATCATATTTATGCCGATACAGGCTTACATACAATAACTATAACAGGCGATAACGTTACGTATTTGGGTTGCTATTGGAATCGACTAACGAGTATAGATGTAAGCAAAAATGCTGCACTAGAAAGGTTGAATTGCGGAGATAATCAATTAATAACTTTTTTGGATGTGAGTAAAAATACGGCACTGACAGAATTAATTTGTTGGGATAATCAATTAACTTTTTTGGATGTGAGCAAAAATACGAAACTGAGAGCGTTATATTGCAATCATAACCAATTGACTTCTTTGGATGTGAGCAAAAACCAAACATTAGTAGACTTGACTGTCCACTCCAATAAATTCAATGCTGTTGCATTAAATACCTTGTTTGAAACGCTACATGATAATATTATCAATTGTAACCCTCCTTTTTCTTTTGACGAAGAAACAAAAAAAATAGACATAGCCAATAATCCCGGTACAGAAACTTGCAACAGAAATATTGCAGCAGACAAAGGATGGAGGGTAAGTGTACTAAACCCTGATAGGGATTGGTCAGCGTTTTGAAGCAACAATTAAATTTCTAAAACTCTACTTGTGAAACAGAAAAACAAACTTGCAATAAAAAACGAATATAAAAAAGAGATGCCTGCCTCTAACAGGCGGTTTGTCGCAATGGCGGCAGTTAGCCCACAGACAATTTTGTGCGAAAATGCACGTTATTATCACGCAGCAAGTTTGGAGTAAGCCGCCACTGCGCCAAGCCGCTGGGACGTCAGACTGTCTAAAAACCTCCATTCGTTCTATCTTTATTAACATTTTGATTGTTAATAAAATAACTACT
>CAYTJB010000366.1:0-1592 GCA_964437995.1 uncultured Bacteroides sp.
AAAAAGGAATAGGAATTGTTAGAGGATTAGACGCAGAAATTTCGTTAAACGAAATGTGTTCAAAATTTGAAAACTCAAAACTTAGATTAGATTTTGGAGGAAGTTTTGTTTCTAAATATCAAAAAGACGAAGATCCAATTTATATTTTGCCCGAAAACGTAGCTTCATATTCGGGTAGAGTTAATGCAAGTTATGGTAAATTTAGTTTAAATGGTGAATACGCTTACAAAATAAACGATCCCTCATCTGTAAACAAAATGATATATAAATCGGGCGATGCACTTTATGTTTCAACATCATATTCTACAAAAGGATTAGGAATTTTATTAAACGGATTAAAAGTTGATAATATGGATTTTCGATCCGACAGAAATATGACAGGTAACTCTTTGTTAATTAATTATTTGCCAACACTTACACGCCAACACGCATATACCCTTTCTGCATTTTATCCTTATGCCACTCAAACTACCGGACAAATTGGATTTCAGGCACAAATTAACTATAAATGCAAAAAAGCGACTTTTTTGGGTGGAAAATATGGAACCGATTTAGCAATTAACTATTCAAAAGTTAATGCTATCGATAAAAATGGTATTGATACAATCCCTGTAGGAAAAAGTGGAACCGATGGTTATAAATCGGATTTTATCTCTTTTGGTAAAGAAACCTTTTTTACAGATTTTAATTTTGAAATCACAAAAAAACTTTCAAAAAAACTAAAATTCATTCTAAGTTATATTTACTTTGAATATAGCAAAGAGGTAATTGAAGGTCATCCGGGCGAACCAATGGTATATGCAAATGTTGCTATTGCTGATGTTAGTTATAAACTAAACAACGAAAATAGTTTACGTATGGAATTTCAGCATTTAGCAACCAAACAAGATAAAGGGAATTGGGCGCTTTTATTAGCTGAGTATTCAATTGCTCCAAAATGGTTTTTTACTGTTTCGGATATGTATAATTACGAAAATAAAGATATTGACAAACGACTTCATTACTACAATGCTGCTATAACTTTTGTAAAAGGAACAACCCGTTTTGCAATAGGATACGGAAAACAAAGGCAAGGAATAATTTGCGTTGGCGGAGTTTGCCGTCAGGTGCCTGCATCAAATGGGCTTGCAGTAACAATTACAAGTAGTTTTTAATGGTGCATGGTATAGGGTGCGGGGTAACAGGTAAAAGTAAAAAATGAAGTAAAATTTGAAAATTTAATAATTTGAAAATTTGAAAGTACTAAAAAAACGCAAAGCACTGATTACTCTTCACAGTTCACTAATTACAGTTCACTTTACTAAAAAACTAAACGACATAATAACCTAATAATAAATAACCAAAACAAACATATATATAATGAAAAAGACACATTTTATTCTTGTAGTTCTTAGTTTTACGCTTATAGCAATATCATGCGATAAAATTGAAGGACCTTATACCGAACAGCAAAATACTGCAGTTGAATGCGATACACCTAATTTTCCTGTAATATCAGTTAATATTCAAAAAGTACTTTTAGAAGAATTTACAGGACATACATGTCCTAATTGTACTGAAGGGCATAAAATTGCTGCCGATTTAAAAGCATT
>CAYTJB010000366.1:1602-2040 GCA_964437995.1 uncultured Bacteroides sp.
ACGGTAATTCATTAATCGTATTAGCAATTCATGCCGGCAGTTTCGCTGAACCAAAATCTTTACCATCAAAATACACAGCAGATTATAGAACTGAAGCAGGTACAGCTATACACGACGATTTTCTTGTTGGTAGTTTTTATCCATGTGGTTTGGTAAATAGAAAAGCTTATGGTGTAGATGTTGTTTTAGTAAAAGACTCATGGGCAAGTGCTTATAATGCTATTGATAAAACAAATCCCTCCTTAGCTATACAGATTAATAATGAATATAATACTTCAACAAATAAGATGTGTACGTTTGTGAAGACTACATTTATGCAAAATATGCAAAAAAACTTAAAGCTAACTCTTTTAATTTCTGAGGATAGCATTGTATCGCCACAAAAGAACAATGACCCTGCTTTAGGCACAACACCCGATATTGATAATTATGTACACA
>CAYTJB010000367.1:0-2021 GCA_964437995.1 uncultured Bacteroides sp.
TGGGATAATGACTACATTTTAAAAGTTTTAAAAAATTAGATGCGTTTGCCCTGTTGTTTTCTCACAGCCTAATCAAAAATTTCAGAAATTTTTGTACTTTTGCACACAATGAAAAACATAAGAAATTTTTGCATCATCGCCCATATTGATCATGGGAAAAGCACACTGGCTGACAGATTGTTAGAAATTACCCATACTGTTTCGGCAAGAGATTCGCAAGCACAGGTATTGGACGATATGGACTTGGAAAGAGAAAGAGGCATTACCATTAAGAGTCATGCTATACAGATGGATTTTCCTTTTGAAGGCACATTATATAAGTTAAATTTAATTGACACACCCGGTCATGTTGATTTTTCGTACGAAGTATCCCGCTCAATTGCTGCCTGTGAAGGTGCTTTGCTAATTGTAGATGCTACACAAGGTATTCAGGCTCAAACTATTTCAAACCTATATTTGGCTTTAGACCACGATTTGGAAATTATTCCGGTATTGAATAAAATAGATTTAGATGCTGCTATGCCCGAAGAAGTCAAAGACCAAATTGTTGATTTGATAGGCTGTGATAGAGATGATATTATTGAAGCCAGTGGTAAAACCGGTTATGGCGTTGACGATATTTTGGAAGCCATTGTTCACAGAATTCCAGCTCCAACAGGTTCGGTAGATGAACCTTTGCAAGCACTCATTTTTGATTCTGTTTTTAATTCGTTTAGAGGCATTATTTCTTATTTCAGAATAATGAATGGCGAAATAAAAAAAGGTGATTTTGTAAAATTTTTTGCTACTGGAAAAGAATATCATGCCGATGAAATTGGCGTATTAAAACTAAAACCCGAACCTAAAGATGTATTAAGAGCCGGTGATGTTGGCTATATTATTTCAGGTATTAAAACTTCTAAGGAAGTTAAAGTTGGAGATACGGTTACGCATGTCAACAGACCTTGTTTAAAAGCAATTGAAGGGTTTGAAAATGTAAAACCTATGGTTTTTGCTGGTGTTTATCCTATTGATGCCGATGATTATGAAGAATTACGTAGTTCAATTGAAAAGCTCCAATTAAATGATGCTTCATTAACTTTTGAGCCTGAATCTTCGATGGCGTTGGGTTTTGGTTTCAGATGTGGTTTTCTTGGGTTATTGCACATGGAAATTATTCAAGAGCGGTTGGATAGAGAGTTTAATATGGATGTAATTACTACAGTTCCTAACGTTTCGTATAAAGCATATACCACAAAAGGCGAAATGATTGAAGTGCATAACCCTAGCAGTTTGCCCGACCCTAATCATTTAGAACACATCGAAGAACCGTATATTACGGCACATATCATTACCAAATCAGAATATCTCGGTGGTATAATGACTTTATGTATCGAAAAACGAGGTGTAATAAAAAATCAGGTATATCTTACATCTGACAGAATTGAACTAACTTTTGAATTGCCATTAGGCGAGATTGTTATTGATTTTTACGATAAATTAAAAAGTATTTCAAAAGGCTATGCTTCTTTCGATTACTTTCAATCGGGTTATAAACCTGCTAAATTAATACGTTTGGAAATTCTTTTAAATGCTGAACCCGTAGATGCTTTATCAACACTTATACACCATGATAATGCATATAGTTTCGGTAAAAGAATTTGCGAAAAATTAAAAGAATTAATTCCCCGACAACAATTTGACATTGCCATTCAAGCAGCCATAGGCTCTAAAATTATTTCGAGAGAAACCGTTAAAGCTGTGAGGAAAGACGTAACAGCTAAATGTTATGGTGGCGATATTACCCGTAAACGTAAATTGTTGGATAAACAAAAGAAAGGTAAAAAACGCATGCGTCAGGTTGGGAATGTAGAAGTACCACAATCGGCATTTTTGGCAGTGTTAAAACTTGATTAATAGTTAGTTGGTTTATAAAGTTCTTAAAGTTTGTAAAGTAAAAAGAATTAAAATTTCTGCAAATCAGTCTAATTAGTGTCATCTGTGTTCTATTTTACTAAAAAATACTGATTGCATAATTTTGT
>CAYTJB010000368.1:0-363 GCA_964437995.1 uncultured Bacteroides sp.
ATTAAAACTCCTAAGATTCGTTTTTAATATTATAATAAATTCATTTTTTCTAGACGTGTTTCCGCATACCAGGTCATATCGCAAATCTTACTTTCAACCCATTCTTCAGGTCCTTTTCAACGTAATTTTGCTCATTTTTAGTGAAACTATAGAACTCGCAAAACAGCTTGAAAGCCAGTAAAATCAAGGGTTCAGGCGTTGTAGTCGTGCCACCGTCTCCACATGAGTAGAGTGTTTTTTGAGCATGATTCACGGCACTATATAGTGCCTATGAACCTGTAATGGATATCAATTTCTTGTGTCCGTTGCCCATTTTGCATCTCTGATTGATGAATAACAATCTTGTCTACGAGTTCTTTAAGC
>CAYTJB010000368.1:446-2006 GCA_964437995.1 uncultured Bacteroides sp.
GTGATTTCGGTGTACTTCTTGATTAGCCTGGTGAACTGATAGGAATTCAGGTTTTGAATTTCTATTTCATCCAGTTTCTCATCAAGATTTTCAAGTGTTTCCTTTAAATCACTTTGCTCTTTCTCATAACTCTTAGTTAGAATCATGAATCGTTCATCAGAGATTTTTCCTAATACGTTGTCTTCATAAAGCCTTTTGATGATTAGATCAAGTTCAGCAAATCTCTTATTGCTTTTGGCTCTTACCTTAGTCATTTTCTTAACCTTGGCTTTTTGCCTTTGCTGATTGGCATTTGTGAGATACTCTCTAAACTCTTTATCACCGATTTTAGCCAGTTTCACTTGCTTCCTAATATCCTGCAACACCAGTTCATACAAGTGATCGTACCTTGTGTAGTGATAGGTACAGGCATCTTTGCCATTCCTTTTTGCATTTGAACAAGCATAGAAAGCATGTGGATTCTTCTCTGACCTTGGGTTGGTAAAAGCCATACTCTTTCCACAAGTATCACATTTTAGTAATCCTGTGAATATATGTACCTGACCGGTTTTGTCCTTCTTCTTTTTGACCTTCACCATTTTATTAGCTATTTCAAAAGTTGAAGCATCAACCAGTGGTTCATGCGTATTCTCTACAACGATTTGGTTTTCACTGGGTATGTCTATTCGTTTCTTAATCTTGTAGGACCTAGTGACGTTTTTATGATTGACCATATGACCTAAATAAACTGGATTCTTCACAATCTTCACCACACTAGATTCATGCCATTTATAAGGATTCTCTAGTTGTTCAAGAATCTTTCGACCTTCTTTGATATCATCATAGCATCTTGGCTTAAGCACCTTATTCTTTAAAAAATACTTGGTTACTGAATAAGGACTATGACCTGATACAATCATTTCAAAGATTGCTTTAGCATGAACAGAAGTGATCTCATCTGGAATCAGTCTATTCTTATTTACTCGGAAATTGCTCTGAACGAGCCAATTTCCTTCAGACACTCTAAACAATCCGCTACGCGGAACCAAGTTCGTTAAACGAACTTTTTGTTCACGTCTGGGTCTTTCTGGTAACCATAGGGCGGTTTACTACCAATGAATTCTCCATTCTGTGATTTAGTCACGAAAGAGGATCGTATCTTCTTGGAGATATCCTTGGCATAGTACTCATTCACGATGCTTTTAAAGGGCATAATCTCATTATCGCCTCGGAAGGTATCAATACCATCCGTGACTGCTATGTATCTTATGTCATTCTCTGGAAAAAAGATTTCTGTGTAATGAGCTACAAGAGCATTATTCCTACCAAGTCTTGATAAGTCCTTGGTTATAATAACATTTACATGCCCCTCTCCAATATCTCGAATCATACGATTAAAATCTGGTCTATCGAAAGTTGTTCCGCTATAACCATCATCTACATATTCATCATAAATTTTGAAGCCTTGCTCACTGGCATACCTTCTTAATATTTGCCTTTGTGTTTGAATACTGTTACTTTCACTGTCCGTCCCGTCGTCTCTGGATAACCTACAATAAACTGCCGCTGCATAGTCTTGTT
>CAYTJB010000369.1:0-1968 GCA_964437995.1 uncultured Bacteroides sp.
CTTATAAAACCTCTGTTTCTTGACGAACTTTGGAAAGAGTTTGAAACAATAAAAGCCAACAAAAATAAACTATCCGAATTCCATAAAAAAATAAGTAAACTTAAATTTCTTGATCCTGCTTGTGGTTGCGGCAATTTTTTGATAATTACATACCGCGAATTACGGTTATTAGAAATTGAAATTTTACGTGCTTTGAACAAATCAGGGCAGCAATTTTTAGATATTCAGGAAATAATTTTGCTCGATGTAGATATGATGTATGGCATTGAATACGAGGAATTTCCTGCACGTATTGCCGAAGTAGCAATGTGGTTAATAGACCATCAAATGAATATGCTTATTGGTAATGAGTTTGGACAATATTATGCTCGTTTACCATTAAAAAAAGCTGCAAAAATTGTTCACGGGAATGCTTTAGAAATTGGTTGGCAAAGTTTATTAAATCCTGTAAATAGCTATTCTGTTTATGCTGAGCATACTAACATTATAAGCATAGCTAAAGAAGATAATGTGCCTTATGGAACGCTTAATGTTTTTACGAAAACATCATCAAAAAAAACAATCGAAGATATAGAGAAAGAAAAACCTAATAAGATAAAATTTGATTATATTTTTGGTAATCCGCCTTTTATTGGGAAAAAAGAAAAGAATACTTCTCAAAAAGCAGATTTAGAAAATGTTTTTAAAGGAATAAAGGGAACTGGAGTATTAGATTATGTAGCCTGTTGGTATTTAAAAGCTGCGCAGTTAATCCAAAACACGACAACAAAAGTTGCTTTTGTTTCAACAAACTCAATTTCACAAGGGGAACAAGTAGTAGTATTGTGGAATATATTATTTAATCATTACAAAATCAAAATTAAATGGAGTAATGAAGCTAAAGGAAATGCTGCAGTACACGTAGTAATTATTGGATTTGCTAATTTCGAAATAAATAATAAGTTGATTTATGAATATGATATTATTTGTGGTGAACCTCACGTAATAAAAGTAACAAACATCAATCCATATTTAATCGAGGGCAAAGATGTTTTTGTTGAAAATAGAAAAAACAATATCTGCAATGTTCCAGAAATAATTTACGGTAGTTTCGCTTTAGATGATGGCAATTATACATTATCAGAAAAAGAATACAGCGAAATTATTGCTGAAAACAATCAATCAATAAACTTAATAAGACCATTTATAGGTGGAAGAGAACTTTTACACTCTTTAAAAAGATATTGTCTATGGTTAATAGATGCAAGTCCTGATGAAATTATAAACAATAGTAAAATCAAGTCAAGAGTTGATGCAGTTAGAAAATGGCGTTTAAATAGTGACAGAGTAAGTACAAAAAAATTAGCTGACACACCAACTATTTTTGCTGAAATAAGACAACCGATATCAAATTACTTAGCGTTTCCAACAGTATCTTCGGAAAATAGAAAATATATACCAATTGCTTTTTTGGGACCAAATATTATTGCTTCAAATCAACTTTATGTATTACCTAATGCCACGTTTTACCATTTTGGAATATTAACTTCAAATATGCACATGGCATGGGTGAAATACATTAGTGGAAGACTTAAAAGTGATTTTAGATACTCTGCAAGTATTGTTTATAATAATTTTCCATGGCCCCAAAGTCCAAACGAAAAGCAAATTAATGCTATTGAATTTGCTGCAAAAAAGGTTTTAGACAAAAGATTAGAATTTCCTAATAACTCGTTAGCCGAACTATATAATCTTTCAGCAATGCCACCAGCCTTAGTAAAAGCTCATTTAGAATTAGATAAAGCGGTTGATTTGGCTTATCGCACGCAACCATTTACAAGCGACGCAAATCGTATGGTGTTTTTATTTGAACTCTACGAAAAATATACCGCCGATTTGTTTACTAAAGAAAAAATAAAGAAAACAAAAAAGAGATATTTACCTTTAAAAAATTAAACAATATAAAACGAGCCATTGAATATCGTTACA
>CAYTJB010000370.1:0-1306 GCA_964437995.1 uncultured Bacteroides sp.
CAATTGTTATTACTCACTATCAACGTCTTTTAGACTACATAATTCCCGATTTTGTACATATTCTGTATGAAGGAAAAATTGTAAAAACTGGAACTAAAGAACTTGCTATCGAACTTGAAGCAAAAGGCTACGATTGGATTAAAGATGAGATGAAATAGAAATTTGAAAATTTATTAATTTGAAAATTTGAAAATGATGAAACTTAGTGTTTCTTGGTGGGCTGAGCGGTAAAGAAAATTAATCAATATTTCGGTTTCGCTCAATACAGGTTTGAAAAAGATAAACACAATGGCTTAAAAAGAAAGTTACAATAAACGAGTGAGAGAAGCTATAAGTTATAACCAATGCCAAAATACAAAATACAAAATGAAATTTGAGTTAACAGATTTAAGACAAAAATTTTCAGACGAAGAACTGATTAATGACTTGCGGACCGTTGCGAATAATTTAGGCAAGAATTCGCTTAAGATGCGAGACTATTGTAAAGACAACTGTGCAAAATACAACTCTAAGACAGCAATCAAAAGATTTGGAAATTGGGAAAACACTTTAAAAAAAGCCGGACTTGAAGGAGAAAAAAGTATAAAGGGAATGGAGTATGGCGAAAAGGAGATTAAAAATGAAGTTTTATTGGCTGACTTAGTTAGAGTAGCTACCGAATTGAACAACCCAAATATCAAGATAAGCGACTATGAGAAGTATGGCAAATACACTCATGTTACAATGGGTTCCAGATTTGGAAGTTGGAACAAAGCAAAAGAAAAGGCAAATCTTGAAATTACCTATTTTAAAAATAACTCCAATGAAGATTTGTTTCAAAATATTCTTGAGTTATGGACACTTCTCGGTAGACAACCAAAATACGGCGAGGTAATCAGCCCTAATTCAAAATTTAATGGTTCTACATATGCTAGAAGATTTGGCTCGTGGAGAGCTGCATTAGGAGCATTTATTGAATACGTTAACTTAGACAATAGTACCGAAGAAGTTGAGGAAATTAATTCTCAATTAATTCCAATTAATATTCTATCGAAAAAATCGATTGCAACCCAAAAGGAAGTAAAAATAAAAAGAACTCCAAGAGGCATTAATTTAAGACTTCGATGGACAATACTTAAACGTGATAATTTTTCGTGTATAAAATGTGGGCGTTCTCCAGCAAAGGATCCCAGCATAATTTTGCATGTTGATCATATAATCCCATGGAGTAAAGACGGAGAGACAGTTATTGAAAATTTAGAAACACTTTGTGAAAAATGCAACTTAGGGAAAAGCAATTTGCTATGAACACTATACTGACAGAAAA
>CAYTJB010000370.1:1316-1956 GCA_964437995.1 uncultured Bacteroides sp.
AATTATGGAAAACACATTCGATTTGAAAGAATATTTAATAAATTTTTATACCGAGAATTATAACTCAATTACAGTTTCGGATAACCAATCAGTAAAGGATTTAAGAAACGACCATGAAAATCGCACATAGACCAGCACCATTATAAAAATACCATAAAACAATTTCTATGGCAAAAATTATTGTACAAAAAAAAGAAATTACTATAGTAACTTTTGGGGAGCGTGATTATATATCGCTTACCGATATGGCAAATGCTAAAGAAAGCGAAAGTCGTGCTGCAGATATCATTAAAAATTGGTTGCGAAACAGATATACACTTGAATTTCTGGGAACTTGGGAAATGGTTCACAATACAAATTTTAAAGTGGTCGAATTTGACCACTTTAAATCGCAAGCAGGATTGCCAAGTTTTGTGTTGAGTGTTACAGAATGGATTGAAAAAACATCAGCAATAGGTCTAATTGTAAAGAAAGGAAAATATGGCGGTACTTATGCACACAAAGATATTGCGTTTGAGTTTGGCTCAGCTATAAGCGTGCTATTCAAAATATATTTAATTGAAGAATTCCAACGACTCAAAGAAGATGAACAAAAACAAATTGGCTGGACAGCTAAACGTGAACTTTCTAAAATAAATTA
>CAYTJB010000371.1:0-1037 GCA_964437995.1 uncultured Bacteroides sp.
CCTGTAAATTTGCTTGTTCTTGATGAGCCTACCAATCACTTGGATATGCAATCGAAAGATATTTTAAAGAATGCACTCTTGCAGTTCGAAGGCACATTGATAGTGGTTTCGCATGATAGAGATTTTTTGCAAGGCTTAACTGATAAGGTTTTTGAGTTTAAAAATCGCCAAATAAAGCCTTATATAGGCGATATTTACGATTTTTTGGAAAGCCGTAAATTGGAAAACCTAAAACAGCTTGAAATTAATAACAGAAATGCCGATAATACGAAGAATGACGTTATTTCTGATAACAAAATAAGCTGGGAAAAGAAACGTGAATTAGATAAAGAAATTCGCAAAATAAACAATCGTATTCAAAAGTGTGAAGAAGAAATTGCCAACATAGAGACTGAAATACATAGAATTGATAAGGTATTAGCCAATCCTCAGGAACATCAGGCTGAATTTAGCAAAGGCGATATTTACAAAACCTACCAAGACCTGAAAAATAAATTGGATAAGCAAATGCTTCTTTGGGAAGAGTTGCATAGTGAGTTAGAGGAGAATGAGGTATAAAATTTCAACCCCAATCATAGCTTTGTAAACACTTATAAAACAATCCGATTTACAAAACCATAAAGTTTTTCGATTGAAATCGAAAAATAACATAATATTTTTCGATTTCGATCGAAAAATATTGTATTTTTGTGTTGTTATGATAAAAAGAATATTACAAGCTCAAATAGAAGCTGATTTTATTAAAAATAAAGTCCAATTGCTTTTTGGACCCAGACAAATTGGGAAAACTACTTTAATAAATTCCATTTATAAAAATTTTGAAGAAGAGAAACTGTGGTTAAATGCTGATGATGCTGATGTTAGAGAAATGTTTGTTAATGCTAATAGTACAAAATTTAAACAATTATTTGGTAAATATAAACTTTTGGTAATAGATGAAGCGCAGCGTTTGGAAAATGCAGGTTTGATTTTTAAAATCATTGCAGATGAATTAAAATCATTACATGTAATTGCTACAGGATCAAGTGCTTTTGAAC
>CAYTJB010000371.1:1047-1950 GCA_964437995.1 uncultured Bacteroides sp.
AAAATTAAGGAAAGTATGACAGGAAGGGCAATTGAGTATAAATTATTGCCATTCTGGATGCAGGAAATGATAGCTCATACAAATATATTTGAAGAAAAAAGACTACTTGAGCAACGGATTATTTATGGTTATTATCCCGATGTTATAAATAATCCAGGCGATGAGAGGCAAATATTACAACAAATTAGTGGAAGTGTTTTGTATAAAGATTTATATGTTTTAACTCAAGTCAAGAAACCGTATTTACTTGAAAAAATTCTTATTGCTCTTGCATTACAAATTGGAAATGAAGTTAGTTTTAATGAACTTAGCAATACAATAGGTGCTGATAAGGAAACTATTGAAAAATATATTTTTTTACTTGAGCAAGCATTTGTAATATACAGACTTCCGTCTTTAAGTAGAAATTTAAGAAGTGAAATTAATAAAGGCAGAAAAATTTATTTTTATGATAATGGAGTCCGTAATAGCTTGATTAATAATTTTTCACCATTAAATTTGAGATTTGATAAAGGAGCTTTGTGGGAAAATTTTTTAATGATAGAACGTCTAAAAAAAGTATTATATCAGCAACATTTTTGTAATCGTTATTTTTGGCGAACTAATCAACAGCAGGAAATTGATTATATTGAAGAATCGGATGGTATTCTGAATGCTTATGAATTCAAATACAGCCCAAATTCAAAAGCCAGACTTCCACTTACTTTCGCAAGAGCTTATTCTGAACATAGTTTTAATGTAATTGATACAGCTAATTACGAAGATTTTGTAGCAGAATAATAGATTATTTACAATAAATATTCAAACGAACGCATATAAATGATTATTTTTGTAGAAACTTTAAAACCAAATTATATGAAAAAACTTATTTATTTAATTCCGGTAATTTTGCTATTTGTAGCT
>CAYTJB010000372.1:0-1949 GCA_964437995.1 uncultured Bacteroides sp.
TATCATCAAGTTGGGGGTCGCTTACTTCAAATCCGTTCGAGAAATCGAAATTTGTATTTGGTATTATTCCCGATGTAGGTTATTTTGTTTCTGATAAAGTATTAATTGGTTTATCAACTCCAATTCAAATTATTCGACCAGATGGACTAAATACAGGTGTTTTTGGACTAAGTCCTTTTGCTCGTGTGTATTTTGGAAATTATAAATATGTAAAATTCTTTTTTGTTGGTAAAGCCGGATACAACGATATTATGAAAGTAATATATGGCGAACAGCAGCCAAATCAAAATGCTACCGGTTATCTTGGTAGTGGTGTTTCGCTGTTTTTGAGCAAAGAAATAGGTATTGAAGCAATATTAAAATATGAAGGCACTTTTTCCGAAAACACAAATCCGAGTTCGGCTATTGGTGGCGAAATTGGAGTTCAATATTATTTTTCGTTTGGTAGCTCAAAAAAGAAATAAATATTGCTTTAGACCTAAACAAATCTTTTTACAAAGTAAATTAAATAAAATAAATGCGAAATAGAGAAGAAATAATTATCGAAGATTTAGAAATATTAGATGCCGGAGCCGAAGGAAAAGCAATAGCTCGCCATAACGATATTGTTGTTTTTGTATCTCATGCTGTTCCGGGCGATATTATTGATGTTCGTATAGTTGCAAAAAAACGTCGATTTATGGAAGGCGTTATCATCAATATTAAAAAGAAATCCGATAAACGTATTGATTCTGTTTGTAAACATTTTGGTGTTTGCGGTGGCTGCAAATGGCAATCAATGAATTACCAAGCGCAATTAGAATACAAACGCAAACAGGTTTACGATAATTTTATTCGCATTGGCAAACTCCAAGTAGAAGAAATTCCACAAGTTTTGCCTGCCGACCCAATATATTTTTACAGAAATAAACTTGAATATGCCTTTGCCGACCGCAGGTGGCTGCTTCATTCCGAATTAAAAGAAGAATCTGTTACTCAATCGGAAGGACTTGGTTTTCACGTTCCAAAAGTGTTTGATAAAGTTATTGATATTACAGAATGCCATTTACAAGCCGAACCATCAAACACAATTCGAAATACAATTCGCGATTATTGTTTAAGCAATAATCTTTCGTTTTATAATGCTCGGTCGTGGCAAGGTTTTATGCGAAATATTATTATTCGTACAACGCCTGCTGGGCAAGTTATGCTTATAGTAGTATTTGGTTATCAAGATGATGCAATAATTGAAATGATGAATTTTTTGGAATATAAATTTTCTGAAATTACATCATTAAACTATGTAATTAATGAAAAACATAACGATACAATTTCCGATTTACCTGTAATTTTATACAAAGGTGTTCCTTATCTTGAAGAGGTTATGGAAGATTTAACTTTTCGAGTTGGACCAGTTTCTTTTTATCAAACTAATAGCATTCAAGCGTATAAGTTATATAGTGTTACTCGCGATTTTGCAGCACTTACAGGTAATGAAGTGGTTTACGATTTATACACAGGAACCGGAACTATTGCCAATTTTGTAGCTCATAAAGCTAAAAAAGTTGTTGGTGTTGAATATGTAGAGCCAGCAATTAAAGATGCTATAATTAATTCTCAACTAAATAATATCGAAAATACAGTTTTTTATGCCGGCGATTTGGCAAAAGTTCTTAATGCTGAGTTTGTTAAAGAAAACGGTTATCCCGATGTAGTAATTACCGACCCTCCACGTGCAGGAATGCACCCAAAAGTTGTGGAACAACTATTACAAATTATGCCAAAGCGAATTGTTTATGTAAGTTGCAACCCGGCTTCGCAAGCTCGCGATTTAGCTTTATTAGAAGAAAAATATATTATCACTAAAATTCAGCCGGTTGATATGTTCCCTCACACTCATCATATCGAAAACGTTGTTTGTTTAGAGTTGAAAGAAATTGTTAATGGTTAATTGTTAATGGTAACTGGTG
>CAYTJB010000373.1:0-1949 GCA_964437995.1 uncultured Bacteroides sp.
GAACCCAAGGTTATGGGCAAAGGTTTGGGTTTGTCAACCATGGTTGTATTCCTTTCTTTGCTCTTTTGGGGTTTTATATTAGGGACAGTGGGTATGTTTCTTTCGGTTCCCATTACGATGACCATAAAAATTATACTTGAACAAAATGAGAAAACACGTTGGATTGCTATACTATTGGGTACACCGGCAGAAGCTAAAATCTTTCTCCGGCATAAAGACCAGGAGGATAAAAAGCATCAAAAAGAATCCGGTTTAAGTGTGAAAGATGTAACTTAACTCTTTTAAGCGAAGAAAATAAATAACGATTCAATGCAAATCAAACTACTTTTCATCCCCTTGTTTAGTCTATTGATCTGCAGTAGTTTTGCCCAGCATGCAGTAGTCAAAGACGATACAATGGTACAGAAATTCTATACGTTCACGCATCAAAAATTGTATTGGTTATCCTCTGGAAGAAACCTGAAAAGAGCCTACAATTGGCTTAGCATCATAGAAAAAACAGATAATACAGGCTTGAATTCTAATAAAGTTGAAATCGATATAATCCGTAATACTTTTATTCACGCTTATAATAGGGATAGTCTGCTTATGGTACAAATCAACAGGTAGATAACGTCTGTTGTTTTAAATTTTGAAATTATAAAGTAATTGGTTGAATAAAAAAATACTATCTTTGAATTTAGGTTTTATAAATTCACTGAAAAATATTCTTAAT
The DNA here is from genome assembly GCA_964437995.1 of uncultured Bacteroides sp. Lineage (GTDB taxonomy): Bacteria > Bacteroidota > Bacteroidia > Bacteroidales > JACABE01 > JACABE01. The sequence goes on from CAYTJB010000373.1 coordinate 716, forward strand.
TTTTCATCAGTAATATCTTTTTATAAACAAGAAATAATTAGCTAAAGCATTAATTGTTATGCAAAGCTATTTGCACACTTTCCGATTTTCTTCAATTTTTATTTCGTATGCCATTAAAAATTAATATATTGATGTATCATTAATGTATTTTTATTTTGTGTAATAATTTTATTACTATCTTTGAAAATTGTAATTTTGTTCAGCATTTCAATAAATACTACTTAATGAATAACAAAAAAGAAATTGTAATATGCTTGGGAAGTTCTTGTTTTGCAAGAGGTAACAAGCAAACTGTAAAAGTAATTGCTGAATATTTAAAAGCTAATAAGTTGGAAAATGAAGTTTTTTATCATGGTAATCACTGTTTTGGAAAATGCGACAAAGGTCCTTTTGTGAAAATAGATGACGTTATGCACGAAAATGTTGATAGCGAGAATATAATTGAAATTTTAGATAAAATTTTCAAGCGTAAAAAATAAAAAAGCCAATGCCAACAGCTAAAATAAAAAATTTATGAATATTCCTTTGATTGAAATAATAAAAGAAAAATGCACGGTTTGCTACGCATGTGTGAGAGTTTGCCCTGTAAATGCAATACAAGTAAAGCCCAATCAGGATTTCCCGGAGGTAAATCACGAATGGTGTATTGGTTGCGGGGCTTGCTTAAATGTTTGTTCTCCAAAAGCTGTTGTGTATAGAGATTCTAAAGAGGAAGTTAAGAAAATTCTTACATCTCCTGAAAAGGTTGCTGCAATTGTAGGACCCAGTATTTCGGGCGAGTTTGATGATATTACCGATTATCGTAAGTTTGTTCAAATGATTCGTCAATTAGGCTTTGATTATGTAAACGAAGTTTCGTTTGGTGTTGATTTAATTGCAAAAGAATACGGAAAACTGTTTGAAAATTATAAAGGGAAATATTATATTAGTTCAATATGCCCTCCTATTGTTTCTTTGATAGAAAAATTTCATCCCGAATTGGTTGATAATCTTGCTCCTATTACTTCGCCCATGATTGCAACTGCAAAAGTGGTTCGTCAAGTGTATGGTAATGATATTAAGGTTGTTTTTATAGGACCTTGCATTGCTGCCAAAAACGATATAAAAAAGAACAAAAAATGGTCGCAAGTAGATGAAGTACTTACTTTTGTGGAGCTTCGTCAACTTTTCGATGAATTTTATATTAAAGAAAATGCGTTGGAATTTTCCGATTTTGATGCACCTTTGGGCTATA
>CAYTJB010000374.1:0-301 GCA_964437995.1 uncultured Bacteroides sp.
ACTATTTCAGGAAATGGAATATCAGGCTATTCAGGTGATGGCGGGCAAGCAATATTAGCTCAATTTAATAACCCTACTGCATTAGCCATTGATGCTATAGGTAATATTTACATTGCTGATCGAGGTAATGGAAGAATTCGCAAAATAAATATAAATACAGGTATTATTACAACAGTTGCAGGAAATGGGATTCTAGCTTATTCTGGTGATGGATTTTTAGCAACTTCTGCAAGTTTAACTAATGCTGTTGGAGTTACCATTGATAATTCAAATAATATTTATATAAATGATGCATATCGGA
>CAYTJB010000374.1:311-1474 GCA_964437995.1 uncultured Bacteroides sp.
TAAACTTTATAAACCATCTGGTATAGCTTTAGATGCTTTAGGAAATATATATATATCAGATACAGAAAATCATAGAATTCGAAAAATTACTGTTAGTACTGGAATTATTACTACTGTTGCAGGAAAAGATTCTTCGGGATTCAATGGTGATGGTATTGCTGCAACTTATGCTAAATTAAACTCACCTAGCGGAATTGCTTTGGATAATTCAGGGAATATTTATTTTGCAGATATGGGAAATAACAGAATACGTAAAATAAGTGCTATTACAGGTTTAATTTCTACACTTGCTGGAAATGAAACACTTGTTGGTTATAATGGTGATAATATTCCTGCTGTTACTGCTAAAATAAATGGTCCAATAGGTTTAGATTTAGATGCTTTAGGAAATATTTATTTTGCAGATATAAATAATCACAGAATCAGAAAAATTACAGTTAGTACAGGAATAATTACTACTGTTGCTGGAAATGGGAATAATGGTATGGGTATTGGTCTTGATGGTAATCCAGCTATTTCTACAGCATTATCTTGGCCTAGAGGTGTAACCTTAGATTCATTTGGGAATATATATTTAGCAGATACCTATAATGATAGAATTCTCAAAGTTATTGCCAGTACTGGACTTATTTATAAAGTTGCAGGTATAAGTGGTTATGGTTATAATGGTGATGGAATTTTAGCTACTACTGCCAAACTTAATTATCCACTTGATATAGCAGTTGATACTTCTGGTAATTTTTATATTGCAGATAGAGATAATAACAGAATACGGAAAGTATCTCCATTTAATATTTCAGCACAACCTGTATCAGTAACAGTTTGTGATTCAGCAAATACATCATTTAGTGTTTCAGCTATATCTTCTATTTCCTACCAGTGGCAGTTAAATACAGGATCTGGCTATATTAATATTTCAAATACGGGTGTATATACAGGAGCTACTTCTGCTATTCTCAATATAACAGGAGCTAATTTATCAATGAATGGATATACTTATCGTTGTGTTATTACTTCAGGAAGTATTTTGAATTCTAATTCAGCTACCTTAAATGTTATTACATCTCCTGCAAATGCAGGAACAATTTCAGGAACATTATCTGTTTGTAATGGTCAAAATGGAGTAATTTATACGGTTCCAACTATTGTAAATGCCACAACTT
>CAYTJB010000374.1:1484-1934 GCA_964437995.1 uncultured Bacteroides sp.
TCTAACAATATAACTGTTAGTTTTAGTTCTACAGCTGTTTCTGGTAACATTTCAGTTAAAGGAACAAACATATGTGGGAATGGAGATTCTTCAATTTTAGCTATAACAGTTAATCCCCTTCCTTCATCTGCTGGTTCTATTTCAGGTATTACCAATGTGACTGCAGGTCAACAAAATGTTCAATATTCACTTCCTGCCATTGCCAATGCCACTTCTTATATATGGACATTACCAAGCGGGGCAACAGGAACAAGTACTACAAATAGCATTACAGTTAATTATGGAGCAAATGCAGTTTCTGGTAATATCAAAGTAAAAGGACATAATTCATGTGGAGATGGTGTAGTATCTTCTTTATATGTTACAGTTAATTCTTTTGTGCCAAATTGTTCTGCTCAGTTTAATTTAGTAGCCGATACAATTACATCACATTATTACTTTATTGTAAAT
>CAYTJB010000375.1:0-1909 GCA_964437995.1 uncultured Bacteroides sp.
CATCTAAAAAATAAAAAAGTAGATACTAATTTTATTGTAACAAAAGAGTTGGTTCGCAAAATGTATGATGGAAATTCTACTTACAGTCAATCAATATTTGCATTGCCCAAAATTAAATCAATTAATATTGCACATCAATCAATTTTGATAAGTTCTGCTTTTTTGTATCCAAATGGGCTTGCTGGTACTGACTTTTTCGAAGAAGTAGATTTTGAAATACAATCTAATGGGAAAGTTGCACTAAAAGAAATAATTCCATTTAATGTATCCGAAGAAGGTGAATGAAATTAGAATAACTGGTTTGTAATCAATCTATTTCTGCATTTCATTCCATAGCTTCTTGCTCATTTCTTGGCAAAAACTAAGTACTTCGCTTTCGTTAACGGTAGTTATGTTTCCATCGTTAACGATAAGTTTGCCATTAGAAATTACATGTTTTACATGTTTTGAAGTGATACCATACACAAAATGTCCAGCAAAATTACTACTATTGATTTCTGTAGGTGTATCGTAATCCAATACAACTAAGTTATTGGCAGCATCACCTTTAAAATTATTGGCTTTAATGTAGTGATGTACATTTCTGAAACGTTGATAAACTTCCATTAGACTCATCATTTCGTGGTCTTTGCCAGCTAAAAAAACTGAACGGGCACTTTGCAGCATATCACTGTGCATACCATCTGTCCCTAACATTATACGTTTTCCTAAGCCGTTTCCATCAAAATAGCCTACTCTGTTGTTCAAATTGCTTTCCATATTTAAAAACAGGCAATGTCCAAGTATGGTTTTATCAAAATCAAGTACTGCATGCTTTTGCATACGTTCAATTACACGCATTCCGTAATTATTAATGCAATGCTCCTGGTCATAGCCATCTTCTGCAATGTGTATATGCAAACCTGAATTATATTTTTTTGAAAGACTTACTGCTTTTCGTAAAGTATCATCGCCAACAGTAAAAGAGGCATGTAAACCTACTAATCCTTGTTGCGTTTGCAAATAGCGTTCCGTTTCTTCCAAGCCTTTAGTAGCTTTATCTAACCCATCTCTATCGGTAATTTCGTAACATAATAGATGCGAAACACCCACTTTATCGAACGCATCGGCAATAATTTGCAACGAATTATCTATTGCCATTGGCGAAGCATGGTGGTCGATAGCGAAACACACACCATTTTTGGCACAAGCAATGGCAGTAGCCAATGCACTGGCTTGTATCATATCTTTATCTAAGCATTTATCTAATGTCCACCAAATGTATTGCAACACTTCGTAAAAATTAACGGGAATTTTCTTTGGTGCACCCATTCCTCTTGCCAAAGCCGAATACACATGATGATGTCCGTTGGCAAAAGCATGGGTAACTAGTTTTCCTTTACAATCAATAATTTCGGTTACAACTAAATCGGCTGGTTTTTGATTGTAAAAATGAATATTTCCACCTAAACCTTCTTCAATAAGGATATCAGTTGTTGTAAATTCAAGCGTTTCGCTATTAATGTATGTACAATTTTTTAGATAAATCATGGCTGTTGTTTTTGCAAATGTAAGTATTTTATGAATTGTATCGGCAGGATGTCGGTTATTTAGCATCTTAGCGAGACGCTACGATGAACGGTGCTACGCTGAACTATCAAATTATGTTTAGCATTGTTTGTTTTATTGCTTCGTTAGTCTAATCTTTGTTGTTAGTCGTAGCGTCTCGCTACGACTATACTAACAAGGCATCTTGCCTGTTGTTAGTATGTTTTCAATTGTCTCTGAATTAGAATTATATCTAACAAACCTTTACCATCAGCATAATCTATTGCACTTGAATATTTGTATTCTTCCGGATTATAAACTATTCCGGCTCTTACAGGATTATTGTGTATGTAATCAAGTTTTTGTTCTATGAAATTATTTG
>CAYTJB010000376.1:0-1908 GCA_964437995.1 uncultured Bacteroides sp.
TTCGTCAACTTTTTGATGAATTTAATATTAAAGAAAATGCGTTGGAATTTTCCGATTTTGATGCACCTTTGGGCTATAAAGGTTCGTTGTTTCCGATAAGCAACGGCATTTTACAAGCTGCTGATTTAGACGAAAATTTACTTTCGGGAAATATTATTACAGCCGAAGGAAAAGCGAACATTCTGGCTGCTGTTAGTCAGTTTGAGAAAAGCATAGATTTTATAAAACAGCATTTTAATTTGTTTTATTGCGAAGGTTGTCTGATGGGACCCGGCACTTCTCGCGGAGGTAAAAAGTTTATCCGCCGCACTTTGGTTACCGAATACGCCAATAAACGCTTATTAGATTTTAATAAAAAAGAATGGGATAAAAATATAGAGCAGTTTATTGATTTTGATAACAGTAGAGGCTTTACACCTAACGACCAACGATTACCCGAACCTTCCGAAGACGAAATTCAAGAAGTATTAAAAGTAATAGGAAAAACTGATTATGATGATAATATGGGTTGTGAGGCTTGTGGTTATAAATCGTGTAAAGATTTTGCCTATTCCGTTTCAAAAGGTTTGGCAAAGCCCGATATGTGTATTACTTTTTCGTTGAAAAACAAACAAGAATACATTAAAGCATTGAAAACGAGCAATGATAATTTGGCAAAAATTCAAGAAGCTTTAAAAAATTCAGAAAAAAATTCTAAAGCAGAACGTCAAAAAGCTGTAGAAGCTTCTGAAACCATTACTGCCATGATGCAAAAACTGAATGCAGGCGTTTTAATTGTAGATCAAAATCTTAAAATAGTTCAAGCTAACGAAAGTTTTATTGATATTTTAGGTGTTGAGGCTCGCGAAATTAACGAAATAATACCGGGTTTGGTTGGTGCTGATCTTAAAACGCTACTCCCTGTACAATTTTATAAAATGTTTTCTTATGTATTGAGCAATAATGAAGATGTTCTGAATAGAGATGTTCATTTTGGCGAGGGATTGCTCAATGTTTCCATTTTTACTATTCGCAAAGAAAAAATAGTAGGAGCTATTGTTCGCGATATGTTTTCGCCCGAAGTAAGAAGCGAAGAAGTTATCAATAGAGTGAACGATGTTATTGATGTAAACCTTTCTTTGGTTCAGCAAATTGGATTTTTATTAGGCGAAGGTGCTGCGAAAACAGAAAAAATGCTTAATTCTATCATAGAATCGTATAAAACCAAGAAAAGTTAGATAGAATGGCTAATAAGTTTCATATAGAAGTTAATTGTCAGCAAAAAAACCACGATGGCGAACGCATTTGTGGTGATGTTTTTATTTCACGTAAGTTAAAAGAAGAAAATCGTATTATTGTTGTACTCTCCGATGGTATGGGACATGGCGTAAAAGCCAATGTATTGGCTACTTTAACAGCTACAATGGCAGTTAATTTTACCGATGAACATAAAGATGTAAGCAAAATTGCAGAAATCATTATGAATACACTACCTGTTTGCAGCGAACGCAAAATCAGCTATTCTACTTTTACCATTTTAGATATTGATGCTGATGGAGAAGTACGAATTTTAGAATATGATAATCCACAATGTATTATCTTGCGAGGAACAGAAATATATACTCCTGAATGGACTTGTGTATATTTGAATTCTGCAAAAAATGCCAATAAAGAGCTGCTAACTTGTAGTTTTAAGCCTCAAAAAGAAGACCGTATTATTTTCGGATCAGATGGTATCACACAATCGGGTTTGGGTTCTGGTAAATATTTATTTGGGTGGGGAAGAGATAATTTTCAGGAATTTGCACATGATTTGGTAAAAAACGACCGATATATTTCGGCACAACGCTTGGCTGCAAAAGTAGTAAATATGTCTCATATCAATGATAATTACCAATCGAAAGACGATACAAGCTGTGCTGTAATTTA
>CAYTJB010000377.1:0-1844 GCA_964437995.1 uncultured Bacteroides sp.
GGTTTTTAGCTTCGTTATTGGGCATTAAATCAGTTTTTCGAAAACGGCTGCAAAGGTAGTAATTATTTAGTGATTTAGAAATTGGGTGAATTGGTGATTTAAAATTACAAAATAACTATGGGATAATAAACTGGCTTAAATCTTTGAATAATATCTATTAATTTGTTGCTATTACAAGCTTCAATCCAGCCAAATTGTTGACCTTGTAAACCAACAAGGTTTTTATCCAATACAATACTTGATTTAAAAATTAATTTTTTATCGTTGAAAATATAAATTGAACTTTCACAAGTTGCCATATCACCATCTGTATAAATAAATTTAAATTCTTGCTGTAATTGATTAATCGTTTTTTTATCAAAACATGCCAAAACTCTTCTTTTGCTAATTGATTGGTGCAAATCTTTATAATCACTTCGGCTTAGAACAATATATATAGCGCAATTATCAACAAAATTAACATCTTTAACAGGTTGGACAATATCACCTTTTTTATATAATATTTCTATCTGTTCAGCTACTTTTGAGAACTCTAAAACCAACGGGAATCCAAGAAAAACAACGACAATCAAATACAGACATATTAAAGAAATGACAATAAATAATACTATTTTTCTCATCTTTTAGTTATATTTATACTTTTTTTTGGTAAATTCCATTTCAGCATTTCAAAACCAGTTCTTTCAAAACCAGTATATATTTAAGGAAATTTAGAATTTGAGAAAGGTAATTATTCATATCTAAGTGATTCGATAGGATCGAGATTGGCTGCTTTTACAGCAGGATAAATGCCGGATACCAATCCGACAAAAAGACACAAAACAATTCCACCAATTATCCATATCCATGGAATTATAAAATTGCTTCCGATAGCAAAAGAAACCAAATTACCCACTAAAATACCTAAAATTACACCAAGAAAACCTCCTATTTGTCCAATTACTACGGCTTCCACTAAAAATTGATTTTTGATTAATCTTTTGGTAGCTCCCATTGATTTTCTGATACCAATTTCTCGTGTACGTTCGCTTACCGAAACAAGCATTATATTCATTAATCCAATAGCAGCACCCAATAACGTGATAATTCCAATAATTGAAGCAGCCATCGTAACATATTTCATATTTTCGATAAACGATTGTGCCATATTATCACTTTTGGCAGCGTCAAAATTATTATCATCGCCAACATTAACATTGCGAATAACTCTAAAAAGACCAACAGCCTCATCAATAGCAACATCCATTTTTTCAGGGTCTTTTACCAAAATACTAATACTAAACGACATATTAGGACGTGGAAAATATTGTCGCACATTATTAACAGGTAAAATACAGTTTTTGTCACCGCTAAATCCCATGCTACTTCCTTTCGATTTTAATACACCAATAACCATGTATTTACCCGGACCAATTGAAATTATTTGATTAATTGGATTTTCGCCTTTTTTAAATATGGATTTAGAAAGCTCATCGCCAATAATAGCAACACTTGAACCATAATTTACTTCGGATGGTGTAAAATTTCTTCCTTTTTCAATTTCATTTCCAGAGGTAAACAGATAGCTTTCGTCGGCACCAATAACACCAATGTTAGGATTGGTTTTTTCGCTGGAAAATTTTACGGTAGCCGTGTAGGTTGCAAAAGTAGATAAGGATGTGTAGGCAGGAAATTTGTAATCATCTTTAAACCGTTGTGCTTCGTCAAAAGTAATTTCTCTATACGGTTTTGTTCTTCTACCATCACCCATGTGTAGTTGCATAGTACGATTACGTATGGTAAACGTATTGGCGCCCATTTGCGAAAAACTTTGTGTAATACTTGATTTTAAAGAATCAATAGCT
>CAYTJB010000378.1:0-1842 GCA_964437995.1 uncultured Bacteroides sp.
TATTGTAATGTAATCAGGGTATGGGAAAGTCATTGTACCGATAACTATCGAAGGTTTTGCTTTAAGTGCAATACGAGTTGGTTTATTGCCACTTCCTGCAAGGTTTAAGGCAAAGTTAATTACTGCATCGGCTGATTTTCCTGTAAGTACTTTCTTTAAGTCAAACGAAAGCATTAACGGCATTATGGTAGTTTGATTGTTAGGCATTACTTCAATACGTCTATCTAATTTACCTTTTGTCATTTCAATGTCATCAATCAATAATATCCACTCCATGCTATTCATGGTAGCTTTTTGGGTATTTGGATTTCGCACTTCAATATTGAGTGTTAAATCTAAAGGTAATTGGTTAGAAACAAAAGCTGTGGTTAATTTAGCGACATCAAAAACCGATAAATCGGAACGTTTTTGAATGTTCTGAACGTTTACACCTGCCAAACGAATATTATCAACGGTATTTAAGCGAAATTCGCATTTTGCAAAGTTGTAAAGACTTGAAGCTTCTTTCAAAACATCACATGAAGAAAGAACTACAACTAATGATAAAATAATTATTTTTACTTTATTCATATCTGTTTTTATTAAGTTAACAATGATATTTTAAAAAATGAAACTTATAATTTTATCTGTTTTTCACCTTCACAATCATACCTGCAAAAACAAGGTTACCATCTTCATAAATAGTCAGATAGTAATTGCCTTCACGCATACCTTCAAATGAGATGTTGAATTTGCTTAATCCACTTTGAACATTAGGGTACACTCGCGAACTAAGTTTTTCGCCCAATCCGCCAAGTAAATCGCATGTAAGATTAGCAGCATGTTCAAGCTTTATTTCAACATTTACAAAATCGGTGGTAGGATTAGGGAATATTTTTACCTTTTCATCACCAGTGGTTTTGTTATTATTATCATCTATAACATTTGTTGTAGCACAAGTAGCAATTGCCTGATCAAATCCATGAACCGTTGCAGGATGATTAATATTCCAATGCATGGTTTTGTCTGTTGGGCAAATAACTGCATAAGTAGGAAATCCAAAAGTGCCCATTTGAATTTTTAATAGATTTATGACACTATCACCCAATCCTTCGATACCAGCACAAGGAAAATGCACATCGTAAACATTAAGAAACTGATTGATAACATTGTTACTATCAGTATTTGAAATTCCCCAAAACACCACATTACTCTGATTTCCAATATATAATAAAAAAGCAGAATCTATAATAGGAGTATTGCTCAGGCAAGAACCGCAAGTAACTTGAAACAAATCAAGAACAACTGTTTTTCCTTCATCTAATGCTTTGTATAAGTGTAATGTATCGTTTGCAGAAGTTATTATTTTAAAATCGGGTGCTAAAGGAATATTTATATCTTTTTGAGCATAAATATTAACTGAAATAACTAATAATAAGGATATTATAATGTATTTATACATAAATGGATTTCTTGTTTTATTTGTACAAAAGTAGCAATTTAATGGATAGAATTATATTTACATCTCCATAAAGATATAGTTTTTCAATTTTTTAACACAAAGTAAAAAGCTAACAAGCTTATTTTTTGATTGTTAGGAAAATAAATTAAACTACATTCTTCAAATAATCAACAATTTCAACCTCTTGGTTTGCATCAAACCATGTAATATCATCATAACGCCTAAACCAAGTGAGCTGACGTTTGGCATACCTACGACTATTGGTTTTTATCTTTTCAATGGCTTCTGTTAAACTACACTCTTCTGCTAAATAAGCAAATAGTTCTTTGTAACCTACTGTATTTAGGGCATTCAATTCTTTAAACGGAAGTAAACATTTTACTACATTGAGCAAACCCACA
>CAYTJB010000379.1:0-1827 GCA_964437995.1 uncultured Bacteroides sp.
GTCTCCTTTATCACGTGCTTCAGCTATTTGATTAGATATATTTTTTCTTTCGATAACAGTAAGATGTTCTAACTCTTCTTTTAATTTATCTAATCCTTCTTGAGAATAATAATTTATATTACTCATTTTATAAAGTATTTTGGTAATGATTAATAATAAATTTAGAGAGACCGGATGAAGGTCTCTCTAAATATTAGAAAATAAAATTAATTTCAAATAAACTACAAAGTAATTGTAGCGCCAATTGTATGGCAACCACTAAAATATCTTGTAGATTTATATGCGTAATCTATTGAAAAATTAGATTTTTTTGCTTTATTTAAAGGTGCAATAATTGAAGCTCCAATATTTATTCCGGTAAATGCAGTTTTGTTGGTCTCTTCATTAGTTAAATCTGTTTCGTAGTTATAACCACCTCTAATTTGCAACATATTATTCCAGCAATACTCAACTCCAAAAATGTATTGGTCTTTAGTAAAAGCATTTGAAATAAAATTTCCGGCAATTGTTAATCTATGTTGTGCATTATCATAACTTAATTTTGTTTTTTTAACTTTATTGCTGCTATCCTGTGCAATATTATTTGTTTTTTTTGCCCAAAGAAAATCATAGGAACCACCAATTGATAGTAATGAAGGAAGTTCAAATTGAGCAGCTCTTTGCTCTAAAGTTAAATTATTATCAGAACCATTTACTAAACCGCGAATTGAGTATCCATCTCCGCCAAAACTCATTGGAGTACCAATATTTTTCAATGCAATACCAAATCTAATATTTTTGTAATCTCCGGTAACATATTGAATTCCGGCATCAAAAGCAGCTCCGGTAGCATTCAAATCAGATATTGATTCATTAATTAGTTTTACAGAAAAACCACCATGAATTGCATCAGAAAATGATTTTGCATAAGAAACTGTAACATTTATAAAACTTGGAGAAAATGTTCCAATTCCTGTATTTGGATCATCACCCGGGTTTTCGGTAGTAGTAACCTGAATATCGCCAAAACCCATAGAGGTAACCGAAACTCCTAAAACACTTGTACTACCAACTCTTTGTGTTAACCCAAAGGAATTAACGGTTGTGCCTGAGCCTTTAAGCCATTGAGTATTCATAAATGCTACTTGAGTTTTATTTGTAAATGCAATTCCAGCAACATTTAAAAACATAGCTTCAACACCTCTGGCATTTGCAATACCAACGTTTCCCCAACCTGCACCTCGAGCCCATGGGTTTATTAATAGCTCAGCAGCACCAGCCTGACCCGATCGGTCTTCATTTCCTGCATTTACTTTTAATGCAGGAAACATAAGAAGTCCAATTAATGTTAAACTTAATACTATTTTTATTTCTTTTTTCATATTTTTCCGTATTAAATTGTTTTCCAATCCTTGTTAATTTTTTTTAGAATGAGTTTACGTCTGTTGGTCTAAGTGCACCAAACCATTTGATTGTTTTTTCGCCAATACCATCAGCTTTTACATGTATAATGTAAACACCTCCTGAAATTGGAATACCTGCATGATTTTTTAAATCCCATTCAACTGATGTAAATTCGGTATCGTCTTTTTTAAGTTGACGAACTAATGTTCCATTTACTGCATATATTGAAATTGTACATTTATCCGGTAAGTTTACAATTTTTATTTTATTCTCTAACTGATTTTCTTCATAGAAAGAGAAACCATAATAAGGGTTTGGAACAACGTTAATAAGATCTAATGCTGATTTTGCAACATCATTTACATTTGTTTGTGTTGCAAAAATGCCTGTATTAAATTTATACAATGGGAAATTGTTATTTTGAGGTGTAGATGAAGAAGTTGA
>CAYTJB010000380.1:0-1822 GCA_964437995.1 uncultured Bacteroides sp.
TTAGTGAGAAAGGATAAAAAAACAGCCTTTAAAATAAAAAAAACCCGAATTAATAATTCGGGTTTTTTAAAAATTAAAAACTATTAATTCGTTACTTTCTCTAAGCGTTTCATTATTGAGAAGATAAAAATTGCAGCAAGAATACAACAGATAATAAATATACCCCAAAGTATATAAAGATCTATTAATCCCCACATTAAACTACCTACAAAAAGGAATTTGTTGCCAACAGCAGTAGCTAATAGCCAACCGCCTTGCATTAAACCTTGGAAACGAGGCGGAGCAACTTTTGCAACAAACGATAATCCGATAGGACTTAAGAAAAGTTCAGCAATTGTTAAAATTAAATACGAACTCATAAGCCAATACGGAGAAACTCTTCCACTTTCTTCAACAACAGCCCCAGCTAAATCTTTTGGAGACATTAAGCCAAGCGATGATATAAGTACTAAAATAAACCCAATGGAAGCAATTACCATTCCAATTCCAATTTTTCTAGGCGAAGATGGTTCTTTGCCTTTTTTGTTTAATAGTGTAAAAAGTCCCATTACAATAGGTGTTAATGCAACAATAAACAACGGATTAAAAGATTGGAAAATTTCAGGAGATATTAAATTTGAAGCAGGATAAGAACTTGCAAAATAGTAACTTAAAAATCCAAGACCCAAAAACATACCAGCTCCTATAAGTTTAAGAATTCCCTTTTTGTTAAAGAAAAATAAAACACATCCTGCAATTGCTCCAATAACTGATAATATTGACCAAATATTAAAGAATAAATTTGTTATAGGATCAACCGTTGTGTATGTATAATCTCTGGCAAACATAGTTAATGTAAGACCATTTTGATGGAACGACATCCAAAAGAAAATAACAACAACAAATACTAAAGTAAGTGCCGTAACCCTTGGTTTTTCTTCTTTTGTAGATATTTGAAAAATAAATGATACAAAACCGACAAATAAACCTATTGCTAAACCTAATTTATAATCAATTTCTTTTATATCTGTATATCCATCGGCAAAATAAAAACCAACAGAAATAATTGCCATTAAGCTTAAAGAGATAATTAAATATTTAAGATTACTTGCCAAGCTTAATGTTGTCTTATTTTCTACTGATTCAACTTTTGGTTCTTGAAGAGATAATTTATGTTTTGAAGGTAAAAATTTATTGAAAATTATATAAATTACTAATGATACAATCATTGCAAATGCAGCAATTCCGAATGCATAATTGAAGCCGGCAGAAAATACACCAATATAATCATGTGCAAATGCCGACAAGTCTTGAGCCGATTTGCCTCCATCTGGTAAAATAGCTTCATTAGCAAATTTCTGAAATTTATCAACATCTTTTAATGTACCATTAATGTATTGATGGCATAATGAAGGTAAATTTACATTTTCAATATAACCATTAGTTTTTAACCAAAATGCTTTTACTCCTTGTGCAACAAATGGAGCAAAAAATGCACCAACATTGATACCCATATAAAAAATCATAAATGCACTATCGCGATATTTTTTATATTTTTCATCATCATACATTTGTCCAACAACTGCTTGTAAATTCCCTTTAAATAGACCATTTCCTAAGGCTATAACAAATAATGCAGTTAAAGAAACCCATAATTGAGAACCAGGAATTGCAATAAGGCAATAACCAGCAAACATAATAACTTGACCAATAAATATGACCGACTTATACTTTTTTGTCCAGTCGGCAATTAAACCGCCAATTAGCGCTAAAGCATAAATTGCAAAATAAAACCAAGAATAATAATTCCCTGCTTCATCAGCTTTTAATCCATATCTAGCTT
>CAYTJB010000381.1:0-1815 GCA_964437995.1 uncultured Bacteroides sp.
CTAATATCGTAATCAATTGTTTCATAGTGAGTGTTTTTTCAGCATTACCGCCAACTCGTTTATATGTCTGACAAAATCATCCTTTACCTCCATATTTGGGTGTATAGTCCTGACAAACGTCATTCTTTATTTATTCAACAAATATAATAATTATATTTTAGAAACATACAAATAATTCCATATAATTTAAGCTAAAATGTTACTGTTTTATCAGCCCATACAACCATATTTACACAATCTATCATGGTTGAAAGCGGGCAGTTTTCGGTACTGTCTGATAAACTATAGCCCCACTATCGAAAGTAGATGCCTGTTATATGAAGTGCATTTATCGTTCAATTATAAATTTACCTTGTTTGGTAATTCTATTGTTGTTTTCTAACTGGAAAAAATACAATCCATTTTTCCAATTTTTATTCTCTATCTTAATCACATCATTTGTAATATTTCCTATTTTGCTTACAATCTGTCCATTTGTGTTATAAATTGTTAAGGTGTGATTTTTGTTTTTGGGGTTTGAGAATTGTATGTTTGTAATGTTATTTGATGGGTTTGGGAAAACCTTAATTTCATTCTCCGGATTAGGATTTTCATTTACAGCTGTGTATGTGTATATGTATGTATTTTCTGTAGTTAAATAAAAAGAAGCAGGATAACTGGCATATACCACACAGGGTAAAGACCACAAGTGCATTTCTATCATTACATTGGGACTATAATTGGAATAAAAATCACTTATAGTATATGATCCAGTACCCAACATAGCAATGTCCATATTTAAAAGTTCGCTACATCCATTTAATACAAATGCCTCAAAGGCAACTTCACCCATATCACCATCTTGGTAAACAGTTGCTCCCGAAGGAAACTCAAACCTATAACTATTTTGGTTATTCGTCTCATAACTTCCATACATTGTAAGGTTTACACCTAAAATACTCCCTGTCATTTTTGTTCCTGTAGATGGAGTGTAGGTAATAAGTTTTGCGATTGGTAAAGAATCTGTTAAGGAAGCTGTTACATCTTGAGGACCAAAAACGTATGCCCCCGAAGTATTGGCTATATCAATTACTGTTGATTTAACAAAGTGATCAGAATGGCTATGGGTAATAAAAATTACATCAGGTAAGGGTAAAGTGTCGTTGGGTTTTATTGTTACATCAACATAAAATGTCAGATTATCCGATCGAATGATAAATCCATTGTGTTTAATAAATGTTATACGTACCTCTGTGGCATAAACATTATTATAATATGTGGCACACAATATCACAAAAATTGCAATTAATTTGCGAAAAGTAATTCCTGTATTTTTCATTTGTTTAAATTGTATTAATTTTTCCTACTTAATAAATTCGTTAGCAATTAGTTTCCTCAAAAAAGTTGCATTAATTACTTGAATTTAGGTATTCTTTAATTACTTTGCAAACATACAAATAATTTCATACAATTTAAGCTAAAATGTTACTGTTTTATCAGCCCATACAACCATATTTACACAATCTATCATGGTTGAAAGCGGGCAAGCTTCGGTACTGTCCAATTGTCTGGATTTTAAACAAGTGCCACAGGCAAGGATTTCGCCACCTACATTTATAAAATTCTTGAGTTGTTCGTCAACATTGTATTTTTCGTGCAGCAATCCTTCGCATTCTACGGCTTCGCCCATCAAGAAAACTTTTACTTCGTGTCCTTGTTTTTTTGCGGTTACTGCAAATCGAAAAGCATTCCATGCTTTTTCGTATTCCTTGGTTTCTAACGCTTTTATGTTTTCTGTTGACAGCAAGCCAGCATCGGCAACCACAATCGGCTTAT
>CAYTJB010000382.1:0-937 GCA_964437995.1 uncultured Bacteroides sp.
TATATACAAAAAAAAAAGAACTTAAACATAAAAAAAAAGAGATATGCAAATAAGTAAAGCAAAGCGAGAGCAAATATATAATAAGTATAATGGGAAATGTTGCTATTGTAGTAATGATATTACGATAAAACAAATGGAAATTGACCACGTTATACCTAAAGTATATTTCGCAAAGCACGTTAAAACAAAAATATTTATACCTGCTTTTTTGAGCCATTTAACCGAATTTGACGTTAATCATATAGACAACCTAATGCCGAGTTGCGGTTCATGCAATAATTATAAAAAAGATAGTCCTTTAGAGTTATTTAGGAGCGAGTTGCAAGAGCAATTGAAACGGTTAAATGAAAGGTCAGTAAACTACCGATTGGCGAGAAGATACGGTCAGGTAATAGAAACGCCAAATCCGATAATATTTTACTTTGAAACCTATCAGCCTCAGAAATGAGGCTTTTTTCAAAACATGACAAAAATCATATTTATTCTAGTTTATAATGCTTAGATTTGTGGAATTAAAATTAGAAAAATGAGCAACAAAGTATCTATACTAATGCCAATATATAATACTGCCCCTAGTATTGCAATAGAAGCCTTAGTTTCATTATTCAATCAAAGCAAGTTGCCTAATCAGATTGTAATAGTGGACGATGGTTCTACTAATCCCGAAACAAATATATTTTTGGAAATGGTCAATAAGTTTTACGATATTATTGATGTTGTAAAATTGCCCGAAAATGTAGGAATAGCAAGAGCCTTAAATGAGGGGTTGAAATATTGTAAGCACGAACTAATAATGCGTTTCGATTCAGACGATATTGCTTTACGTGATATGATAAAAGAGCAAGTCGAATACATGAACGCTAATAATGATTGTAATATTCGTAGCGTTCAGATTCAATGTTTTGGGCATTCTAATTGGGTAAGCAGTTTTCCTGCA
>CAYTJB010000382.1:948-1812 GCA_964437995.1 uncultured Bacteroides sp.
TGGTTTATATTGAATATAGGCGGTTATGTCGAAACAGATAAAGGCGTTCCCGAAGATTACCCCACTTGGGTAAATGTATTACTAAATGGAGATACAATCCACCATTCTAGCAGTATATTGGTTCACTACCGAGTTTATAACCGTCCACCTCTGCATAAAGAGGCTTTGAATATACTTGCAGAATACAAAATTAAGTTGTAATTTTGTCGGAAAAAGAATAAAATAACCAAAATAAAACCAAATGAAATATTACTCCGAAATACTCAAAAATAACGACCCTTTGCATATCGAATTGTTAGATGGCGTTATTACTTTGTCAACAGATGGTAACTCCTTTCAAGGGGTTACCGCAAATGAGGTACTAATGGAAACGCAACACAAGCGTATTAGTAATACTAACTTATTGAAACACATTGACGAAAAGGGACTATTAACAATAGAATTTTGCGAATGCTGTTTTGCTCCAGTAAACGAGGGCGAGGGTTTTTGTCAAAGTTGCAGAGGTCAACAGGCATTAAGCGAAATGATAGAGGACTAATTATGATACATGAACATGTGGGCGAAAATTTCATAAACTTTCCATTAGCCGAAGAGGGAAAATATATTCCATTTGTCGATTTTTGGCAGGTTTATTATAGCACCATCGATGCAATTAAAAAACGTAGCGAGTTACACGATTTTTTCAAAGGTACTGGGTATTTATGCGAATTATGTCACACTAATCGAAATATTAATTATTTTCATTTATTGCCCGATTACGAAGAAATAGACGAGGGCGGTTACGAGTTTGTTAAAAAAGATTGGTCAATTGAAGAAATGTTAGATTTATTAATTAAATATCTTGAAACTGCAAAGCATGATAAA
>CAYTJB010000383.1:0-988 GCA_964437995.1 uncultured Bacteroides sp.
TTTTAGTCTTGCGTACGCAGTTATTTAATTTAAAAAAACGTGAATATGCAGTGTGGTATATGTAATTTAAGTGTAATTCCCGTTCGCAAATCAGCCGAACATGGGTCTGAAATGGTTTCGCAGTTGCTGTTTGGCGAAACCTTTGATATATTAAACCAAGAAGATAGTTGGATACAAGTACAATTGCATTCTGATAATTACACAGGCTGGATACATCAACGACAATATCTCGGTTTAAGCAAATCGAATTTAGATATTTTGAACACTCAACCTAAAGTGTTGGTTAGTGATTTGTATTCATCGGTTACCGAAAAATTGAGTGGTAATAATTTCCCTTTATTAATGGGAAGCACACTGCCTTTTCCTTTAGAAAATCAATTTAGATTTGCTAACGAAGTTTATACATTTAAAGGGAATTATTTTACAGCTATTCCAAAAAAAGAAAATATTGTCAGCTACGCAGCACAGTATTTAGGTTCGCCTTATTTATGGGGTGGACGCACTCATTTTGGGATAGATTGTTCGGGACTTACGCAAATGGCATATAAATTAGCAGGCATAGCTTTGCCAAGAGATGCGTCGCAGCAAGCTCAAGTGGGCGAAACCCTCAGTTTTTTATCCGAAGCCGAACCCGGCGATTTATTGTTTTTCGACAATGCCGAAGGTAATATTGTACATGTTGGCATACTATACAGTGCCAATAAAATTATCCATGCTTCGGGCAATGTGCGCATTGATACCATCGACCATCAGGGTGTTTACAATGAAAATTTACAAAAATACACGCATCAATTGAGGTTGATAAAGAAGATAGTGTAAGAAAAATTGCTTTTTTATATTTTGATTTCATTTTGAAGCATAAATGCAATAAATAATGATGAAAATATCACACCTAATTGTCAACAACTTATTTCAACTGGTGATGGAAATTCTACTTTTCAATTTGACAATGAATTAACATTAACAGAAAACAATTATTTAGATTCAT
>CAYTJB010000383.1:998-1789 GCA_964437995.1 uncultured Bacteroides sp.
AAGCAAAATAGCACATAAAAATGAACAAAGGATTAAGATTGATTTTCTTTTTAATCGAGAAATTGCATTAAAGTTAAAGCAAATTCCCGATGCCAAATGGAGCAAAACGCTTAGTGCATGGCATATTCCTTATACAAAAGAGGCTTATAAGCAATTGACATTACTTTTCCCAGATATTGAAATACTTGGACTGGCAGCCAAAATAAAAACAAGCTTCGATATACTCGGAGTGCGACTCAAAGTCGTACCCCGAGTAATAAAAACGCTTGAAGTCGCACCCCGAATAATAAGCAAAACAGATATTTATATAACTTATACAGCCAAACAAATTACTGTAAAAATACCTAAAAATGAAACGGATATACAGTTTATTCTTACTTTTCAATATGTACGTTGGGATAAAAGTAATTATTGCTGGATACTACCCAACTTTGGTAAGAATTTGGAACTGTTGAAAAACTATTTTAGCGAAAGAATTACAAAAATCGAACAAAAAGCTGAAATATCGAAGCATGTAACTTCTATTGTAAACCATCCTCCTTATTCAGGTGAATTGCCTGAACTTGATGAAAAAAGCATAAACGAAATTGCTGAATTTAAGAGATGGATGGAACATAAGCGGTACAGTGAATCTACAATAAAAACATATTTGCAAGCTATAACTATATTCTTGAAGTTTGCAAAACCAAAAACAAGTGCAGAAGTAGTTAATGAAGATATGGTAAAATTTGTGCATCAATATCTGATACCCCGAAAGCTAAGTCTATCCTATCAAAATCAATCCGTTAATG
>CAYTJB010000384.1:0-1437 GCA_964437995.1 uncultured Bacteroides sp.
TAAAAAATAACGGAATAATTAAAACTAATAGAAATTTTTTTGTTGAATTCATATTGCGATTAATTAAATATTTATTTCACAAAAATAGGTATTTTTTTGTTAAATATTTGATTTTGATTTTTATAAAAAATATATTTTGTATATTTGTTTTAATCTTAAAATAAAATTTAATCAGATGAAAAAAATTACAATTATTTTAGCAATTTTAATTGTAGCAAGCATTACAACAAATGCACAATGGCAGCCAACAAGCCTATACGAACAGATAAATTGTTTAGCTGTAAATGGAACCAATATTTTTGCCGGAACTACCATTTCTGCTGTGAATTTATCTACCGATGAAGGAATAAACTGGAACCCTGTAAATAATGGCATTCCGATAGATAATATTGTTACATCCTTAGCAATAAGTGGATCTAATATTTTTGCAGGTGTTCTTGATTGGCAGACTTTTCATGGTGGAATGTATTTATCAAGCAATAACGGCACAAGTTGGACAGCTATAAATATAGGATTACCAAATAATACTTATTTTACTGCCATAGCTGCAAGCGGAACCGATATTTTTGCAACTGACGGTAATGTAGTTTATTTATCAAGCGATACCGGTGCAACATGGAATTCGGCAAATACCGGATTCCCAATTTATATTATTATTGATTGCTTTGCCGTAAGTGGAACTAATATTTTTGCAGGAACTTCAGATGGAGTTTATATATCAAGCAATAATGGTGCAAACTGGACCGCAATAAATACCGGATTACCAAATAATACTCATGTTACTGCCATAGCTGTAAGCGGAACCGATATTTTTGCAGGAACTTATGATAGTGGAATATATATATCAAGCAATAACGGTGCAAACTGGACAGCTATAAATACTGGAATACTAAATACTAATATTACTGCCATAGCTGTAAGTGGAACTAATATTTTTGCCGGAACTCAAGATGTTGGAGCATATTTATCAAGTAATAACGGTGCAAGTTGGACATCTATTAATACCGGATTGACAATTTTTTCTTCTATTGAATCCTTAGCTGTAAGTGCGACCAATGTTTTTGCCGGAACTCAGAATGGTGTTTTTAAATACTCTTTATGTACACCGCCAAGCTCTCAAGCTACAGCGTTTGCTTCATCGGTAATTACAGATTCAACTATGACAATAAACTGGATGCGTGGAAATGGTGATTCAGTTTTAGTTGTAGCAAGAGATGAATTTGCAATAGAAACATATCCTTATAGTGGATCCACATATATAGCTAATTCAGCTTTTGGAAGTGGCGATCAAATTGGCTCAGATAATTACGTGGTGTATAAAGGTGTAGATACTTCTGTAAATATTACTGATTTAACATCAGGAACTACTTACCATTACGCTATTTACGAATACGATGGCACAAGCTATTGTTACAATAGTCCTGCATTAGGAGGAAT
>CAYTJB010000384.1:1447-1745 GCA_964437995.1 uncultured Bacteroides sp.
CATGCACCCCGGGAAACATAGTAACACAACCTAATAACCAAACATCTTGTACGCCATCAAATAGTACTTCGTTTACAGTTGCTGCTACTAGTACAGGTACTATTACTTATCAATGGCAATATAATAATGATGGCACTTGGGAAAGTGTTACAAATGGAACTCCTGCCGGTGCAACATATACCAACGGAACTTATAGTAGTATGACAGTAAGTGGAATAACAGTTGCCGATGCACATCAATATCGTTGTAATTTAACATATTGCATTGGAATTAATGATTTTTCTTATACAGCGTTGTT
>CAYTJB010000385.1:0-1726 GCA_964437995.1 uncultured Bacteroides sp.
AAATTCATACAGATTGCTTCGTACCTCGCAATGACGGCGTTGTGGCTAAAAATGTATTGCGTAGGGTTTTTAAAGGCGTAGTTTTGAAGTAAATTATTTGCAGTCTTGATTTTTTGTAACTTTTTCATCAAGGAAAAAGTTTTAAAAATAAATATAATAAAAAGCAAAGATTGTTTTTAAGCCAAACCCAAATTATTTAGGGGAAATAACAGATATTCATTAAAATCTATTATAAAAAATCTTAATAAATTGGCAACTTAAAGTATTTATAGTAATTTTGTTGCATAAAAAATACAATCAGTATGTCAATCAAAGTAAGCAATATCACTAAATTATACGGCGAGCAAAAAGCCTTGCATAATGTAAGTTTTGAAATTAAACCCGGCGAAGTTGTTGGATTACTTGGTCCAAATGGTGCCGGAAAATCTACATTGATGAAGATTATTTCTTGCTTTATTCCTCCAACATCAGGCGATGTAAGTGTTTATGGTTACGATATTTTTGAACAATCTATTGAAGTTAGAAAAAAAGTAGGTTATCTTCCCGAAAACAACCCACTTTATTTGGATATGTACGTAAAGGAATACCTTGAGTTTATTGCCGGTATCCACAAATTGGGCGAAAAAACAAAAGAACGCATTGATTTAATGATAGATATTACAGGCTTAGAGGTTGAACGTAAGAAAAAAATAGGAGCATTATCAAAAGGATTTCGTCAGCGTGTAGGCTTGGCTCAAGCCATGATACACGACCCTGAAGTACTTATTCTCGACGAGCCTACTTCGGGCTTAGACCCTAACCAAATTGTTGAAATTCGCAATCTGATTAGCGAAATAGGAAAACAAAAAACGGTAATGCTTTCAACACACATTATGCAAGAAGTTGAAGCAATTTGCCATAGAGCAATTATTATAAACAAAGGTATAATTGTTGCCGATGCTCCCACCGACCAATTATCAAAACAATCGTTTAATCGCAGTATTATTACTGTTGAATTCGACAAAGCTTTTGATGTAGCTTTACTTAAAGCTATTGAAGGCATTGAAAAACTTACAAAAATAAAAGAAAATACTTGGGAAATAGAATGCGGAAGCCAAAAAGATTTGCGTCAGGATATTTTTAATTTTGCTGTAAAAAACCAATTATCTGTTCTTACCATCCATAAAGAAGAAGAAAAATTGGAAAAAGTTTTTCAGCAATTAACAAAAAAATAGTACCTTATTCATTTTAATTCTGTCAGGTTTCCAAAACCTGACAGAATTTTGATTTTTTTAATAATCCTTACTTAGGTTCTTTCGTTCCTTTTTTACCTGTTTCGGGGTTTATGTTTGGTTTTGTACTCTGACGGTACGTAGTTTGAACCGTTGGGGAATATTTGAAGTGATTATCAGTCCTCCTATAAAGGGAATGCAACATCTTGATGAACCTCACAAACCGACAACACCCCAATGATTTAAACTGCATGTTGCCAGTAGTGCATTTTTATTTATCACTATAAGATATAACATAAAATCTTTTACTCAAATCAATATTTATCGAATTTGATTGCTTCCATTTTTCATAAGCATCAAAGTCAAATGTCATATTTTCTGGAGTTATCATAATCATACTATACTGTTGCATGATAAACTCTTTTAAAAATCTTGCGTCAATTATTGAGTTTAGTTGATTTAAGTATTCATTGGTGGTTTGTGACTTTAAAAAGTTGTGCTCTTTTTCAAAATTT
>CAYTJB010000386.1:0-1717 GCA_964437995.1 uncultured Bacteroides sp.
CAGGAATGATGCCATTAGCGAGCAAATCAATATGAACACAACCGGGTACTTTAGCAGCAAACCATTTTTCGCTGCCTAATTTTCTGAATTGCCAGTTATTATGTAATGATTTTTTAATTATTTGAGCGGATAAATAATTGAATAGCAACAAAAAAAGGAGGAAAGGTATGATTTTTTTCATTATAACTGCTTTAGTATATCTATAATTGCCCTTACCCTATTTTCGTCAGTAATACTATTTTCGTATTCCGAAATGCCTTCAATGCTTCCCATATCGATAGTATTATTTCTAAAAAGCATATTGCTTAGTGTTTTTTCCCTTTGATAGCAACATGAGGAGTGGTGTGTGCAAAATTTGCACATACCAGTTGCTCATTCAATTCCCCTGATTTGAAAATATTACCAATGTGTTTGGTTACCACAGTTCTGTCAACACCAAACAAATTTGCAATCTTTTGCTGGGTAAGCCATACTGTTTCGTTTTGCAGGTATATCTCTACTTTTACACTACCATTTGGGGTAGTATAAAGCAGGATTTCATTAAAACCGCTTGTAGCGGATGATGGTAGTTTTTTCTTGGTCATGATTCTTTAGTTATAAAGTTTTATTATTCCCTTTTTTTATCAAAATATTGATTGATTTTGTCGGAAATTTCGGTGCTACTTGGCAATAAATGTTGATATTCTTTAGGCAACAACGTTGAAGTTTGATAAGTAGCTACACCAATAGGCATATTGCTCGATTTGAGTGAATATTCTACAATTGTACGGTCTTTGGTTTTGCAAATAATAATTCCTATTGACTCGTTTTCGTGAGGAAGTTTTATTTTTTCGTTTAAAACGGACAGATAAAATTCCATTTTGCCTTTATATTCAGGAAGAAACTCACCAATTTTAAGTTCAATGGCTATAAGGCACTGCAATTGGCGGTGATATAAAAGCAAGTCAATAAAATACTCTTTATCGCTTACAGTAATCTTATATTGATTGCCAATAAAGGTATAGTTATGTCCCAATTCTAATAAAAAACTACGAATATTTTGAATTAATGCTTGCTCCAGTTCACTTTCAGAATGTTCATTGGCAAGATTTAAAAAATCAAAAGTATATTCATCTTTAACCGCTAAAAACGCTTGTTTTTTGATAGTTTCGGATAAAGTGCTTTCAAAATTGGTCTGATTAAGCAGATATTTTTCAAAAGTTTTGTTCTCTATCTGATGTATTAACACGTTTTTAGTCCAACCAAATTTTTTGGTAGAAAGTATGTAGAATTGGCGTTCTTGGTTGTTTTTGCATTTTTTTAAAATGGTAATATGTTTGCTCCAACTAATTTCTCGTACTAATGGTACGAGAAATTCAACAGCCTGATATTCAGAGTAAAATTGAGCCATCAACCATAAATTTCCAACCGAAAAACCACCAATACCAGGAAATTCTAATTGAAGTTCTTCAGATAAAGTAGGCACAACAGCTTTGCCCCAATTTTCTGATTGTTTTTCTGCAATTGATTTGCCAATTTCCCAATACAAATTTATAAGTTGTGTATTTACAACTTTTAATGCTTCGTATTGTGCTTGCCTTACTTTCTGTTTTATTTCAGCAATAAAATTATGCTGCGATGTTTCTAAATTCATATTATTCAAAAGATTCTGAAATAATTAATATTGGTTTTTCAACTTTAGTTCTTCTTTCTTTTAGTATTTCGTTAAAACCGCTTG
>CAYTJB010000387.1:0-1693 GCA_964437995.1 uncultured Bacteroides sp.
CAATTAAGATTACGATTAACGACAAAAAAAGATGTTTTTTGAATAAAATAAGCCAAATTACAACAAAAAGTATATTAATTATAAGCAACACAGGATAACTCAACCCAAAAAACGCAATAATCCAGTATTTATCGGGGCTTATAAATATAGCTAAATAAGATATTAATAAGCAAACTGCAAAAATAATATTAACAAAATAAGCAATTTTTGTAAAAATTGAATGATTCGATTTTTTTGCCATTTTTCTACTTAATTTGAAGATTTAAAAAGAAACTCTTTTTCCTCTTTGGTTAAATTTTCGTAACCCGATTTTGAAATTTTATCAAGAATAGCATCTATACGCTTTTGTTTTTCAGCTTTTTGGCGATTAAATTCTTCGTCCGAAACCGGACGCGTAGGATTTTCGTTTTTATAAAATTTCATCTTAGGTTTACGCTCAAAAGGGTTTTTTATTTTGAAACTTGGCATTTTTAAATACTTGTATTTTAAGTTTAAAGCCATGAGAACGCCATAAAAAGCTCCTCCCAAATGAGCAATATGCCCGCCGGGGTTACCTTTATCAATATTTAATAAATCCAAAACCAATAATCCGATAGCAATATATTTTAGCTTTACATTACCAAAAAATATCAATTGAACTTCTAAATTGGGCTTAATAGTAGCCACAGCAATTAATATAGCTATTACCGATGCTGATGCACCCAATGCTGATGAAAATGAAACAACATTGCTAAATACAGGGAATAGGTTAAAAGCTGCCATATAAAACAATCCGCCAAATATTCCTCCCAAAATATAGGTTTGCAACAGCTTTTTACCATCAATATATTGCGTAAATAAAATCCCACCAAAGTATAATAGCAACATATTGAATAAGATATGAAAAATATCTTGGTGTAAAAACATATACGTAAAAATAGTCCATGGGCGAGTTATCAAGCTATCAATACTTGATGGTAATGCAAGCCAATCAATAATACCATTTGAAATTTGAAATTGAAATAAATAAGAAAACAATGAAACAATGGCTACAAACAACCAAACAAAAATATTAATCTTAATCAATTGAACCAACGTGGTTTTCTGATTAAAAAAGTATTTGAATTGATTAAAAAATTGGTTATTCATTAGTTATAATAATTATGATGTGTGTTGTTTTTTTTCCAATAAAGTATCAGTAAGATACCAAAAAGCATGCCACCAAGATGTGCAAAATGTGCCACTCCACTTTGGGTATTGGTAACTCCAAAATACAATTCGATAGCACCATAAATAATTACAAACCATTTTGCTTTTATTGGGCATAAAAAGTAAATATACAAAAGCTGATTGGGAAACATCATACCAAATGCAAGTAATATACCAAATACACTGCCCGATGCACCAATAGTAGGTATATCTATTTTTGATGTAACAAAATCATTAATATGAACAAAAGATTGCTGAATAAAATCGTTGTTTTTGGGCATAAGCGACCAATTTGAAACAAACTCTTGTAAACCTTGCGGATTAAAATTACCTTTAAAATTATCTCTTAAAAAAGCAGCAAAAGCCTCTGGTGATGGAGAAATTTGATAAGCAAAAGCAGCATCTTTTATTGCAGAAATTTCGTACCAATTAACCAATGTTTGAACAAATGCGGCTCCAATACCAGTTACCAAATAATAAAATAAGAATTTTTTACCACCCCAAT
>CAYTJB010000388.1:0-1690 GCA_964437995.1 uncultured Bacteroides sp.
TTTTGTTTTCATACGTTAATTTTTAATTTGTTTTTTATTTGTCGTATGAAACTCGCTAATTATCATTCTCTTGGGTGAAAAGAATTTTAATGCTCGTTTCATACTCAGTTTTTTAATATTAGCAAAGTTTATAATATTTGCAAAAGTATAAAGTTAATTAATAAAATTATTAATATTTCTATAAAACCGATAAATATAAGGATAAACTATTGTTTTTTAACGAACAAAAAAAGCTCCGATAAAATCGGAGCTTCTTTAAGTAAAAATGCTAGTAAAAGAGCTAATAATCCAAAACCTGTGAATACTAACATTGGTAGTGTATAATCATAGTTATTAACAGTTTGTCCGTCAACTACTCTAGTTCCAATAATACAATATTTATCCAGTATCCAGCCAATTAGCAATGGCACACCCATTAATCCCCAGTTTTGAACCCAGAAAATTAGTGCATAAGCAGATCCTAATTGTTTTTCAGGTATAATTTTTGGAACAGATGGCCACATTGCAGATGGAACCAAAGAAAATCCAATTCCAAGTATAACAGTTAAAGCAATTGCTATAATCCAATGATTTAAAAATGGGACTGCAAATAATGCATGAACAAAAATCAATAAAATTGAACCGATTATCATAATTGTTGCACCTTTTCCTTTTCTATCATATAGATTTCCAAAGAAAGGTGTAAGAATAATTGTTCCGAAAGGTAACATAGCCGGAATAAGTCCTGCCCAATATTCAGCAACACCAAATTTGTTAATCATTAAATCGGTTGCATATTTAAGGAATGGAAATACTGCAGAATAGAAAAGCACACAAAGTAAAGCAATATACCACCATGCTTTATTGGTAATTATTAATAATATATCTTTTATTTTGAAAGATTCTTCTTCTTCTTGAGGAGTATTGTTTTCAAGATTTGAAGCAACTACAGACGCATCAAGTTTTTTATCCTGAAAAGTATATAATATAAAAGCGATAAGACCAATACAAGCCATAACTAATCCAAAAAGTAAAGGCATCGATACTGTTCCGAATGCTTTTGCTATAGGAAGTGAAGTACCAATAGCTAATCCTGTACCAATACGAGCAGTAGCCATTTCTAAACCCATAGCTAAAGCTAATTCTTTACCTTTAAACCATTTTACAATAGTTTTTGAAACTGTAATACCTGCAACTTCAATACCAACCCCAAAGATTGCAAAGCCAATACCTGCAACTAAAACTTGAGCTTTTGATTCAAAAATCCACAAATCCCAAACCTGACCATCAAGACTATGTGTTGAAACTGCCCAATATTTTATACCAATACCAAGCACCATAGTAATTGTTGCCATCAAGCCAGTAAATCTAACGCCCATTTTATCTAAAATGATACCTCCTATAATAAGGAAGAATAAAAAAACATTGAACCAACCATAAGCACTCGTAAAGAACCCATATTCTTCACTATTCCAAGATAATTGTTGTTCTAAAAGTCCTTTTAAAGGAGCCATTACATCGGCGAGATAATACCCGCAAAGCATTGTAAATGCTACAACTCCAAGTGCTGTCCAGCGAGCTACTTTAGAATCTCGAAGTGTTTTTCTTAATTTTTCAGCCATTTTTTAATTATTTTTTGTGAATAAATGATTTATTATTTTTTTAAGGCACAAACGTACATTAATTTTATATAAAAAACAAATTATAAGTT
>CAYTJB010000389.1:0-1652 GCA_964437995.1 uncultured Bacteroides sp.
TCATCAAGTTTTTCAATTGGTTCAATCAATGATGGATTATTTAGGTCTATCTCTTCGTTATCAACAACTCCTTGCTGCATTGGATAAATAAGAATAAAACTATTTTCCTGAAAATATTTATTCAAATATGTAGGGATATTGCTCATATTCACATGGTAGGAAAGTTTATTTGCCCTGCTTAATACTATTAATAAATTATCGTCAGTTCTAATGTCCCGTGAAATAATCAAAAAGTCATTCCAATCGTCAAAAATTTTAAAATCCGCTTCAATTGGGTGGCTTAGATGGATTTTCTTAATATATGCAAGGGTTGTTTCATATGCATAGAAAACTATTTTTGCACCTGTGTTTTTGGAAATATTCCATATTTTCGACAACCAAAATGGAAAACCTATTTCTTTTTCAGCATTTTGCGGTACAATTACAACATGTCTTTTTATTGTAGAAATTGGCTGTATTGGTTTATATACAAATGTAGTTGTATTGCATTTCGTCAAGATACCTTCCGTTAATTTTCCAAGAAATGATTCTGAAATACTTTTGCTTATATGAAGTCCTAAAACTAAGTCACTAATATCTTGTTCTTTAATAACACCAATTATTCCATTTGTTGGATTTATATCATATCTCAATAGTTTATTTAATTGTATGTCATTAGCTGAAGCTGTAAAAACAGCTTTGTCGAGTACCTTTTTTGCCTGATTATTAGATACCGAAGAGTCATTATTGACAACATTAAGTGCAAATAACCCCTTTTTATTTCCTTTTGATTTAAGTATCGAACTTAGATTAATTAATTCATCAATTGTTTCTGGATTACTTATAGGAATTAATATTCTTTCAGAGTGTTCAACATTCTCGCTTTCAACCGTAGATGACTCTTGTAATGAAATATTCTTACCACCTTTTTGAGCTGCAAATGATGCTATAGTGCAAGTAATAAGAATCATTATAATTGTTCCGTTTAAGATGCTTTCGCTTAATAATCGAATTGGTTCACCGTTGGCAGTTTCTCCGATTATAACATTATAGCCAACCAAAACAGCCGCAAGGGTAGCTGCTGCCTGTGCATTACTCAATCCAAAGATTAATCTGCGTTCGTCAATTGAAAACTTAAATGACTTTTGAGTAAGCCATGCAGCGATGAATTTTGCAGAAGTAGCAACTATTGTCATTACAGCTGCTACTTTTATTGTTTCAAAGTCGTTAAAGAACGCTCGATAGTCAACAAGCATTCCTACTCCGATAAGGAAAAATGGTATAAAAACTGCATTTCCTACAAACTCAATCCTGTTCATTAACGATGATGTAGAAGGAATTAGGCGATTAAGTGCCAAGCCTGATAAAAATGCACCAATAATCGCCTCTATACCTGCTGCCTCGGCAAGTACAGCACCAAGAAAAACCATTACAAGAACAAAAATATATTGTGAAACATTGTCTTCGTACCTTTTAAGAAACCAACGACCAATGATTGGAAAAAGAAACACTACAATTAAACCAAAAACTAAAATTGAAATTGAAAGTTTAGTCCAAAATGCAGAGTTTACTTCACCTTGAGTCATGCCAACAATAACGGCAAGAACTAAAAGGGCAAGGGTGTCAGTAATCATTGTACCACCAACGGCAATATTTACAGCACGATTTTTTGT
>CAYTJB010000390.1:0-1651 GCA_964437995.1 uncultured Bacteroides sp.
ACTTCGCATTAAATAAATGTTAGTTTGTAACTAACTATTTCCGGAAATTGAAGTTGTAAAACTTCAAAACAAAAAAGTGCGAAGTTCGGAAACTTCGCACAATAGGTATTTCTTCCTTTACTTTTGTCTTGAAACACCTGACCGAAGGAAAGAACGAGTACATTATAATAAAAAAACACGACAACGAGTAAAAGTAAGCAAAAGTTCAAGACTGCACCAAAAAAGCTAAAAAAGAAACCATTTTTACTAAGCGAGCCAAGCAATAAATGGTATTTAAGTAATTTTTATTAGCGTGACGGATTTTACAGTTCGTTACTTATTAGCATCATAGCACCCGCCTCGCTTTTAACGTAAAAATGCTTTCTTTTTCTTAACGCTTTTTTGCTGAGGTCGTTCTTTAAACTTATGACTTAAGAATTTGGCTATTCCCTTTCAACTTTTTACTTTCAACTTTTTCCTTTTTACTTATAAAAAGAAATTATGTTTTGCTGCTTTTTAAGATTAAATATAGAAATATTTACTTTTCTTTTACATTTGGAACTGATTTAGTTTGTTGCTTTTTTGTTGGTTGTGAAGTGCGTTTTGGTTGTGATTGTTGCTGCTTTGATGGTTGAACATTTCGTTGTGGTTGTGGTTGCTTAATAGGTTGAACACTACGTTGTGGTTGTGGTTTTTGTTGCTTAACAGGTTGAACATTTCGTTGTGGTTCTGATTGTTGTTTATTATAAGGTTGTACATTTTGTTGTTGTTTTTGTGTATTTGGTCTTTGATTTTGAATTTCCGGTTTTATTTGTATTGGAGTTTTAATACTATTTAAATTTCCAACTTTTTTTGGTGCAGATTTCTGTCTAAGAGAATTATTTTTTTGTACTTGAGGTCTATAAATCTGAAGTTGATTTTTGTTCAAATTCTCACCAGGTTTATTACTTTCTTTAATTTTAACGGGAGTAAAACTTTTTCCAACACGTTTTTCAACTTCATTTCTATCCGGACCGGCATTATAAGTTATATTACGTGATTTATTTATACGAGTATTATTAATTACAGTGGTATTGTTAATAATTGTAATATTGTTTGTTGTGTTAATATAGTAGTTATTGATGTTCCTTTTTCCAAAATGCGAACTTCTAACAAATGTATATCTATTGAAATGCTCATTATATCCTGAATCATAAGCAATACTTATGCTAATACCAGGACTCATAGGTGCCCAGCCATAATAATCTGACGACCTTCTCCATGTTACCCATCCAGGTCCCCATTCGTTATCCGGAACCCATATTGGTCCATAAGTATCGTCGGTGTACCACCTGCCATAATGAAAAGGTGCCCACCCCCAAGGGTAATTTGAAACCCATGTCCAACCTTCATCGGTTAATATCCAGTAACCATTAGTAGCATAAGGTGTAAAACCTTTATCAACATTAGGTATCCAAACATATCCATAAATATTATTATAAATCCAAGTTCCATAAGGACTTAATTCATCATAAAAAACCTGAAAGTTAACAGATACATTTTGTGCAGATGTTTTTTGTGGTAAAATGCTTATGCTTAGAAACAAAATAAAAAAAACAGCAATAAATTTGATTTTTGTTTTCATACGTTTAGTTTTTTATTTATTTTTTATTTGTCGTATGGAACTCGCTAA
>CAYTJB010000391.1:0-1632 GCA_964437995.1 uncultured Bacteroides sp.
AAAATTAAAAGGCAAAAGGCAAAAGTGAGCAGCCATGAAAAAGTAGTAAAGTCAAAAAGAAGAATGGAAGAATGGAAGAAGATAAGAAGATAAGAAGTTGAACTAACAGCCATAAGCCAAAAGCTAAAAGCCAATAGCCAATAGCCAACAGCTAATTATAGAATTGTCGAATAATAAAATTGATACGAAATGAAAAGGTACTTATTATTAATAGTGGTGGTTCTGATAGAACAAATGTCGGGTTTTACTCAATCTTTTCAAGTAATTGGCGGCATTCCTCGTTTGCCTGTTTACGCGAATACAGGGAGTGTAGCTTCTCCTGCCAATGGAATGCTTATTTATAGCACTGCCGACTTAAAACCGATGGTATACAACGGATCCTCCTGGAGCGATCTGTGTACAAATAGTCTTACGGCTACAACGGAGAATTATTTTGTGGTAAAAGGAGGAATCCCATATATCCCCGCAAAAACAACGGTTGGAGGAACACCGACTGCCGGTGCCATGTACTATTCCACAACTGATAATGCCATCATGGTTTATAATGGTACCACGTGGGAAAAGCTACGGCTAATAGGCAATAGTAGCTTTAGCACAAGTAGTGGGTTCTCGACCAACACCACCCTTAAAGTATTTCAAATTCCGGTACAGGCTTCTGCACCAACAGGTGCAGCAGGTGCTATTTATATTAACAGCGGCACTAAAAAATTTAATTATTACAATGGTTCATGGACAGCTTTGTCTTGCTCCGTAACTTGTGGAGACGATTTAGTAAAGGTACACACGTTTGGAGATGGTGTTACTGCCGGAATTGCGGGAGATGTTTATACTATTACCTATAAAACTGTATCTTCAAACCTGGCTGGACCCAATAGTTCAACATATAAATGCTGGATAATCCAAAATTTGGGTGCTTCTTCACAAGCATCTGATGCTACTGATGCTACTTCCTCATCAAGAGGTTGGTTCTGGCAGTTCAACCGGAAGCAAGGGCATAAGAATACAGGCACTGAGGGTACTACAGAAAACATACCTATGTTTAGTTATGCTGATCCAATTAATGAAGCATTGGATTGGCAAACAGCGAATGACCCTTGTGCATTATTATTGGGAACAGGCTGGCGCATCCCAACATCTACCGAGTGGACGTATGCTGACGGCGCATCGGGTGGTAATTGGTCAACTGCAGCATCAACCTACAGTTCGGTATTAAAATTACACATGGCTGGATATATTTGGGTTAATATTGGTATGGCTCAGCAACCAATTACAAATACTGGTCAAAGGGGGGTTTATAGTTCGAGTACACGATATTCAAGTACTTTACCATATTATCTTCAAACTCAAGTTGGGACTTCAGCTATTGCCTCTGCCTATAATAAGTTTTTTGGGTATAGCATAAGATGCTTAAAAGAATAGGCGCATACATAAATTTAAAACTGAAAAAAACGACAAATTCATGAAAAGCTGGAATGGTATTAAATATACAACTTGTTGTCGATTTTTTATTCTTGAATTTCTATTTTTATTCTTGTGTTTTAATAATAGCAACTGCCAGAATAATGAATCGAACAAAGAGATTAGTTTTACAATTAACCTCCGGGCGGTATATGATTCTAAAATAACATTGAC
>CAYTJB010000392.1:0-360 GCA_964437995.1 uncultured Bacteroides sp.
TTTGTGGGGCCAAAAATTTTCCAAAAAGAAAAGATACGTTTTCTCAACAAAGAACACCTCGAACGTACACACCAGTTTTATGAAAAATATGGGGCGAAAACCATTGTTATCGCACGTTTTATGCCTATCATTAGAACCTTCGCCCCTTTCGTTGCGGGGATTGGAAGCATGACTTACTGGAAGTTCATCAGTTATAACGTAATAGGTGGTGTTGCCTGGATAGCAATTTGTATGTTTGCCGGTTATTATTTTGGCAATTTGACCTTTGTGAAAAAGAACTTTTCCCTTGTTATTCTTGCAATCGTTATTATTTCAGTTTTGCCCGGTGTTATTGAATTTTTGCGGCATAAATACAGAAAA
>CAYTJB010000392.1:370-956 GCA_964437995.1 uncultured Bacteroides sp.
GGCTCGCCGCCGGGGATCGACACCATCGGCGCACCGCACTCGTTTTTTTTTAATTCCCGTATTGTTCATTACACTCTTCGGATATCTTTATCCATATCCTGTATATGCGAAAGACAAGGTTGTAGCTTTTTATGGAGACGATGAGAAGAAACTATGCAGTTTTAAGGTTGAACTTGTGTCTACGCCCTGGGAACAGGAGAGAGGGCTTATGTTCAGAAAGTCACTCGGTAAAAACGCCGGGATGCTTTTTATTTATAATGGTAATGAAATAAGGTTTTTCTGGATGAAAAACACATTTATCCCACTTGATATTGTCTTTATAGATTCAAAATTTATTGTCGCAGATATTTACCGTTCTGCAAAACCACATGACGAAACCACTATTGCTTCAAAAGCCCAGGCCAGATATGTCCTTGAAATCAATGAAGGGACGGCGGACCGCTGTAATCTGAAGGCAGGCATCAAAGTTGCCTTTACAGGCTTTTAATAGAGTCTTAAACCTCATTTATAATTTGGTATTAAGCGGTTAGAGATATTTTCAACATGTTTTGTGAAAAACTTGTGAAAAACTTGTAGATATCCATTT
>CAYTJB010000392.1:966-1628 GCA_964437995.1 uncultured Bacteroides sp.
GGTATTATTAGGGTTATCTTATTATGACTCTCTGTTAAGCAGTCAAAAAAACCTAATATAAACAATGGTATTTTCAATTGATACGTTTCGGATTTACGGGATGCTGACAAAAAATTATAATAAATAGTTTCAGTGTTATCGAGAAGTTACAATGTATACATTTTTGACACCTTCCAGAGGGCGTTGTAATAGGCTTTCCTGGACCGTCTTTTTTAGTCTTATTTTTAATTGTTGCGCGATCGACTTCATTAGACTTGACAATACCTGAAAAGTTTCATATCTTTATTGGCTCACGGGCCGTTAACTCAGGTTGGTAGAGTATCTGCCTTTTAAGCAGAGAGTCGCAAGTTCAAGTCTTGCACGGCCCAAATCGTCCCCATCGTCTAGAGGCCTAGGACACTGGCCTTTCACGCCGGCAACCGGAGTTCGAATCTCCGTGGGGACGCCACTAATGATATTAAGGACTTAGGAAGAAATCCCGAGTCCTTTTTTTACTCTATATTTCCAGTTCCCAACTGGCCCTCGATGGCAACAGCGGACACCAATGAAAAACATTGTTATAGGATAATTCACAAACCCTTGTAAATACTAAAGCCGACGCGGGGAATTGAACCCCGGACCTGCTCATTACGAGGTATGAAAATGCTTTTTGCTTTACACAT
>CAYTJB010000393.1:0-1621 GCA_964437995.1 uncultured Bacteroides sp.
TTGCCATCCGCCAACAGAATATGAAACGTTTCTTGGCTTTTTCATCTATTGCACAGGCTGGTTTTATATTGTTAGGTGTTTTGGGTGCCAGTAGCATTGGAATGACTTCGGTAGTTTATTTTGTATTTGTGTATATTTTCTCCAATTTGGGTGCATTTGGTGTAGTTTCGGTTATTTATTACAAAACCAAAAAAGAAAACATGGACGATTACAATGGTTTGTACCATACCAATCCTAAGTTGAGTTTAATAATGATGCTTGCATTGTTCTCTTTGGCAGGTATTCCACCGGTAGCAGGTTATTTTGGTAAGTTTTTCTTATTTACAGCCGCAGCATCTTCGGGTTATTATTGGTTAGTATTTATTGCTGTATTAAATGCAACTATTTCCTTGTATTATTACTTATTGGTAGTAAAAGCAATGTTTATCAATAAAAACGAAACGCCTATTGCCTATTTTAAAACCGATGTACCTGCCAAAATTGCACTTTCAATTTGTGTGTTCGGTATTTTCTTTGTAGGTTTCTTTAGCATTATTTACCAATACTTTCAAAGTATTAGCTTTGGGTTGTAAGATATAAGGATTTAAAGATATAAAACATTACTAGTAATGTTTATCTCATGCTTTTGACAAAATTACCAACCATTTTTGGCATCTTTGTCTGAATTATTTATTTATTGGATAATTTTGTAAAGATATATAATATGATAAAAACTATAAAACAAAAGAATAGTATTATTATTAATAATGGTATGTTTTCTATAAATTCGTTAATTATAAAAAATATATTATAAATAAAAATAATTGGTAATAAAATTATTCCTAAAACTGATATAATTATAAAGAAAATCCATTCATTATTTTTTTTATCACTCATTTTTTAGTTTTTTTAATTGCACTTTACATTCACACAAAAACGATTATCCATTTCTAACAGCATTTTAGTACTTACAAAAATAAATTTTATTGTTTGATATCGTAAATTATTTTTTATATTTCCATAATTCAAATTTATCCCAAAAAGCTTTTGCTTCTTTATTAATACTTCCATTATATGCCTTTTCAATCCAAAAAGCAGCTAAAGATTTATCTTTTATTACACCTTCTCCAAAAAAATACATTACACCTAAATTATATTGAGCATCTGCATAATTTTTTTCAGCCGCTTTTTGATACCAATAAAAAGCTTTCTTAAAGTCTTTTAACGTGCTTTTTCCGAAATAATAAATTTGACCTAAATTATATTGAGCTTCTACAACATTATTTTCGGCTGCTTTTTTATACCAAAATAAACCTTTATCAAAATCTTTTAAGCAACCTTCTCCATTTCTATACATTTTACCTAAATAAAATTGAGCTTCTACAACATTATTTTCAGCCGCTTTTTGATACCAATAAAAAGCTTTTTTTAAGTCTTTTAAGCATCCTTCTCCTTTATAATACATTTGACCTAAATTATATTGAGCTACATCATAATTATTTTCAGCTGCTTTTTGAAACCAAAAAAAGGCTTTTTTAAGGTCTTGTATGCAACCTTCTCCACGTTCATACATTTGACCTAAATTATATTGAGCTTCTACAACATTATTTTCAGCCGCTTTTTGATACCAATAAAAAGCTTT
>CAYTJB010000394.1:0-1619 GCA_964437995.1 uncultured Bacteroides sp.
CAATAAAAAACAGGCTCAAAAGTTTTGTTTATGCCTTTAAGGGGATAAAGCAAGTAGTAGTTTCGCAGCATAATATGTGGATTCACATAGTTTTTGCATTGCTTGCCATAGCGTTGGGTTTTATGTTTGAAATAAATGCTACCGAGTGGATTGCCATTGTTTTATCAATAGGTTTGGTATTGACTGCCGAAATTTTTAATACCGCCATCGAAAGTTTGGTTGATTTAATATCTCCTAACTTTAACGAAAAAGCCGGTAAAATTAAAGATATAGCTGCTGCTGCGGTTTTAATAACAGCTATCACAGCAGTAATAATTGGAATGATAATTTTTTCACCGCACATCATCAATCTTTATATATAAAACAATGATATTAATAGCAGATAGTGGTTCTACCAAAACAGATTGGAGTTTACTAACACCTGATAATGAAATTAGAAAATTTCAAACCATTGGAATGAATCCGTATTTTATAGATGCTGAGGGTATTGAGAATGAATTAGGAAAAAACTTATTGCCTTTCGTTAATATTCAATCCATTGATAAAGTATTTTTTTATGGTTCAGGATGCAGTAGCATACAAACAAAAGAAGTGATACGCGAACCATTAGAAGCGTTTTTTAGGTATGCCGAAATTGAAATAGAACACGATTTATTGGCAGCAGCAAGAGCTTTGTGTGGCAAAAATAAAGGAATTGCCTGCATTTTAGGAACTGGTTCTAATTCCTGCTTATACGATGGAAATAATATTATTGAAAATGTTCCTTCGGTTGGTTATTTTTTTGGCGACGAAGGTGGTGGTGCATATCTTGGCAAAATGCTGATTACCGCTTATTTGCGAAATGAGTTGCCCAATGATTTAAAGCAATCATTTGAAGTTACTTACTCTTATCGTTTCGACCATATATTAGATGCTATTTACAAACAAGCTTTCCCAAATCGTTTTTTGGCTTCGTTTTCAATATTTTTATTAAAAAATGTTTCTCATCCATTTGTAAATCAACTTATTTTTGATGCTTTTGATAAGTATTTTTATTACCAAATAAGTCGTTATTCAAATTTTAAAGATTATAACTTAAGTTGTACTGGTTCTGTAGGTTATCATTACAAAGATATTTTTTTAAAAGTGGCTCAAAAATGGGAAGTTAAAGTAAACGAAATGTCTAAAACACCTATGCAAGGACTTATTAATTTTCACTACTAACCGACTAATTTTAAAAGTCTTTGTTTCGTGTCCCGCACAAAAGCGGGATAGGCTTCTACAACACTTTATTGATATTTTTTTAACTATTTCGTTCGTTACCAAAGTTTTGCAACCACATTGCTAAAAATAGTTCCGTTAGGAACGATATTATGGTAAAAAAATACATACTCAAAAATTTTAAGCCCTATAAGGGCGACACACACATATATATTGCTTGTAGTGTGGTTTTTAAATGATACGTTATATTTTAGTCGTTCAGTAGTGATTAATTTTCATAAATACCTTAAATCCGTAAGG
Organism: uncultured Bacteroides sp.; assembly: GCA_964437995.1. GTDB lineage: Bacteria > Bacteroidota > Bacteroidia > Bacteroidales > JACABE01 > JACABE01. The sequence continues at coordinate 1,501 of CAYTJB010000394.1, forward strand.
ATTTTTATTAGTGCCTTATTTTTAATCTTTTGCATTGGAATTTTTGCACCAAATTATAACAAACTAATACCGAAATGAAATAGGTAATAGTCCAATTCACTATCGCTCTTGGAACTACA
>CAYTJB010000395.1:0-1612 GCA_964437995.1 uncultured Bacteroides sp.
ATAAAACTGATGTGATGAGAAGAGGTTGTCATGATTTATTTTTTGAATTTCTAACGTCAATTAATTTGGCAAGAATGCTTACTGCGATTTCATTAGGCGTTTCCACTGTAATTGGAATGCCAATAGGCATATCCAAACGAGCAATTTCTTCTTCTATATAGCCCGATTGTAATAGATTTTTTTTTACACCTTCTACTTTTCTTTTGCTGCCTATCATACCCACGTAAGCATGTGGTTTTTTGCCTAATACGCTTAATATTTGCTCGTCAAATTCATGCGAAGGGGTTACTATTACTGAAAAAGTATTGCTATCAAATACTGTTTTTTCAATACTTTCAAGATAATCGCCTTTTACAAAATGATACTCTGCCAACTCTTCTTCGGTAAAACTAATATCACGCCAATCGAAGAAAGTGATGTTGAAATCAAGGTCTTTGGCAAAATTGGCAAGTGCTTTGCCTACATGACCGGCTCCAAATATATACAAATTATTGGTTTGTAGCAATGGCTCTATATAAACTTCCATAGTGCCACCACAGTGCATATTTAAGTCGGCTTCGAGCTTGTAAAGCTTTTTTATAGGTGTGTTTTGTTCAATTACTTGCAAGGCATCAGTAATTATTTGCTTTTCGATAGCACCGCCACCCACAGTTCCTATGATTTCGGCATTTGCAAAAACAATCATCTTAGAAGCTGCTTTGCGAGGCGTAGAACCTTTAGTTTCAGTAATTAAGCACAAGGCAGATGGGCGATGTTGCTTGAGTATATTTTCTATTTCTAAATAAATATTGTTCATAGATTATTGTTTCAAATTTGAGCGCATAAATTTACATAAAATAAGTATTTGAGACGCATTTTTGTATTATTTTTTTTGGACGTAAATTAATTCAACATTTTTTGGTAATTTGTAAAATATAATGATTACATTTGTTGAATAAAATGAATAGCTATCAGAGTTGCACATTTCTTTATAAATAGTTGTATTTTAGTTATATAAAAAAATATCAAACACTTTTTGTAAAGTAGAAATATATGCAATTGTAGATATTTATTCGTTATGTCCAATATGAACAGACGATAAAACTATTAACAACTAAAATAATTGAATTATGAAAAAACAATTTTATTTTTGCAGAACTTGCATTTTTAACTTTTAAAAAACAGACACAAACAATGATTAACATAGACGGTAATTTTTATAAGAGCAATTTATTTTTAGTTCAATTAATTAGAGTTTATACCGAATAAAAAACAGATAGATTATTTTAAAAGTTAGATATTCTAAAATGTATGATTTTACTCTGTTTGAATTTTTGAAAAAAGTCATAATATCTTATTCGGTATATTGTCTATTATTAATTTAAATTTTTGGAAAAAATGAGACATGTTATTTTTACTTTTTTATTTTGCAGTGTATTTGCTGCTTTTACACAAAACGCTAATTGGGGAACAGGTGTCCCTATTACTGTAACGGTTAATGGATCTTATCTCGATTTATCAGTTTTCGACCCAATCTTAAGCCAGACAAAAACAACAAATTTGTCAGTAGGTAGTAATCCATTTTACCAAAATACGGATGGAATTGTTGTGGGAACAGGAAGTCAGGGCTATA
>CAYTJB010000396.1:0-1611 GCA_964437995.1 uncultured Bacteroides sp.
TAGATATGATGTATGGCATTGAATACGAGGAATTTCCTGCACGTATTGCCGAAGTGGCAATGTGGTTGATAGACCATCAAATGAATATGCTTATTGGCAATGAGTTTGGGCAATATTATGCTCGTTTACCATTAAAAAAAGCTGCAAAAATTGTTCATGGGAATGCTTTACATATTGATTGGGATAATTTGATTGATGAAAATAACTATTATAATTTTTCGGCAGATGTTGTTAATGTAAGTGTAGTTTCCGAAGCTATGGAGCATTACGAAACATTAAATATTAAAACAAAAAATGTAAATATTATTAATGAAAAAAAGCTAATAAAAACACAAAAAGATTTAAAAATTAAATTTGATTTTATATTTGGTAATCCGCCTTTTATAGGTTCGAGAATTATGAATAAAAACCAAAAGCAAGATTTAATAAGTGTTTTTGACAATGCGAAAAATGTTAGCGACCTCGATTATGTTACCGGCTGGTATATAAAAGCAGCAAAATATATTCAAGGTACAAAAACTAAGGTAGCTTTTGTTTCTACAAATTCAATTGTTCAGGGAGTACAAACCGCTATACTTTGGCAAAAATTAATTAATAAATACAATATAAAAATACATTTTGCGCACCGTACTTTTAAATGGAGCAACGAAGCTAAAGGAAATGCAGCTGTGTATTGTGTTATAGTTGGCTTTGCAAGCTTCGATACTACTAATAAAATTATTTTTGAATATGAAGATATTAAAGGCGAAGCCCACGAAACAAAAGTAAAAAACATCAATCCTTATTTGGTTGATGCCAAAGATATTTTTATTGAAAAAAGACGAACTCCAATTTGTAATGTACCCGCAATTACTTTTGGTAATATGCCAAATGATGGTGGAAATTTCTTGCTTAATGATATTGAAAAGAATATTGTTTGTGAAAAAGATAAAATATTTGAAAAATATGTTAAACCTTTAGTAAGTGGACAAGAATTTTTAAATGGAGGGAAAAAGTGGTGTTTATGGTTAGAAAACTTTAATCTAACAGCAATAGAAAAAAGTAACGAAATTATTAAAAGAATTAGATTTTATGCCCTTATGCTATAAAAAGATTAGAGAAGTAGAAAAATTAAGAAAAAATAGTACAAGAGAAGCAACTAAAAACTTATCTTTATTTCCTTCTTTATTTGGAGAAATTAGACAGCCTGAAACCAGTTTTATTTTAATTCCAAGAGTTTCATCAGAAAATCGAAAAGTTATTCCAATGGGAATTTTTACACCTGAAAATATAGTTGGAGATACTTGTTTAGCAATTCCTAATGCGAATTTATATCATTTTGGGATATTGCAATCTTCAATGCACATGGCATGGGTTAATAGTGTTTGCGGAAGATTAAAAAGCGATTACAGATATTCAAATGAAATAGTTTACAATAATTATCCTTTCCCAAAAAATGTAAGCGAAAAACAGATAAAAGCAATTGAAAAAGCAGCTCAAAAAGTGTTGGATGTTAGAAATGATTTTTCGGAAAATTCATTAGCAACATTATACGACCCTGCCAAAATGCCACCAGCCTTAGTAAAAGCTCATTTAGAATTAGATAAAGCAGTTGATTTGACTTATCGCACG
>CAYTJB010000397.1:0-1578 GCA_964437995.1 uncultured Bacteroides sp.
TGCTTTAATATTTTGAGGAATATCATTGTAATCAATACTTAAAAACCAACGAACACGGGCTTTTTTGAGTTGTAAAAATCCTCCAGCTTTGTCGTTTTCGTATTTATGAACTATATTTTCTTTTACATTACCAAAAATCCATGTCAACATATCAAAAAAATGTACGCCAATATTGGTAGCAATGCCTCCCGACTTAGCACTATCGCCTTTCCATGAATAATGATACCACCTTCCGCGACTGGTAATGTACGCCAAATTTACGTCGTATATTTTGCCCGATTTATCTGCGTCTATTTGTTGCTTTAAAGCAATTAATGAAGGATGCAGACGTAATTGCAAAATATTATAAATTCTTTTGCCAGTTTCTTTTTCAAGTGTTTCTAATGTATCAATATTCCAAGGATTGAGTACCAAAGGTTTTTCGCAAATAGCATGAGCATCGTTGCGAAGTGCCAATCGAATATGCGAATCATGCAAATAATTTGGAGAACAAATACTTACATAATCAATTTTATTGTCGCCTTGTCGGCGGAGTTTATCCAAATGGCGATCGAAACGCTCAGCTTCCAAAAAGAAAGCGGCATTTGGAAAAAAACTATCTATAATTCCCACACTGTCGGATTTATCTAAAGCTGCAACTAATTCGTTGCCAGTTTCTTTAATAGCTTTTATATGGCGAGGAGCAATATAACCTGCTGCTCCTATCAAACCAAACTTTATGGGTTGTTGCATTTCTTTAATATTAATCTATTTTTAAAACTTTCCCGTTTTCGAGTTTATACTTTTCTTTACTTTCAGGGCAAACTGCAAAACCATCCTTATCAAATGTCAAACGTTGACCATATTCGCTCATCCAACCTATTTGACGGGCAGGATTTCCAACGATTAGTGCATAAGCAGGAACATTTTTAGTAACTACAGCACCAGCTCCAATAAAAGCAAATTCGCCAATATCATGTCCACAAACTATAGTAGCATTAGCACCTATAGTTGCTCCATGTTTAACAATTGTTTTGGCATATTCACTTTTTCGGTTTACTGCACTACGAGGGTTAATTACGTTGGTAAATACCATAGAAGGTCCTAAAAACACATCATCTTCGCAAATAACACCCGTGTAAATGGATACATTATTTTGTACTTTTACATTTTTACCCAAAACAACATCGGGAGAAACCACAACATTTTGTCCAAAATTGCAATTTTCGCCAATTGTACAATTCGACATAATATGTGTAAAATGCCATATTTTAGTTCCTTTTCCTATCTTACAACCTTCATCAATAATGGCTGTTTCGTGTGCGAAATATTCTTTTTGCATTCTATTTATTTTATGCCACTAAGGCACTAAGACACAACTATATATTAAATTTTAATTTATGTTTCAAAACTTTGCCAGCAGTTTAGTGTCCGACCTTAAAGGAGAATTTTTTATTAATTTAAACATTCAAAATATTTTTCCTACTTTTTAACTCTAAGTACTTTAGGCACTTTAAGTACTCAAGGCACTTCAAATCTTTATGATAGAATACTTATTTATTTATAAATTCTAATACGCTATCGGTAATATATTTTAAT
>CAYTJB010000398.1:0-1568 GCA_964437995.1 uncultured Bacteroides sp.
AGCAAACGATTTAGCATACGAAAGCCCGATTTTTGATTCATTATAAGCACTATGACCGTATTGCGAAAATGTTAATCCAAAAGCATCGTTAGTGGTTGCAGGAATTATAAGCCCAAAGCCGCGAGTGCTCATCTCTTTTAGCAAATATCTGTTTTCAAAAAAAATACCGGCATTAAGTTTAGCATCCCAAGCCATTGAAGCCTGATTATTGAAAACACCCCAAAAATCATTTAAAGCAACTGAACAAAAACCCATTGAGGTTGATTTTCCGCCTCTTGCATCGGGATCAAAAGAGGCGTTTGCTGATTGTAAAAAGAAAAGTAGTAGCGCAAAAAGATATATTTTTTTCATTATTGCTAATTTTAGTCGTATTTATCAATTGACTAAATTAACTATTTTTTGTTTTGAAAACTCAAGAATGAAATTTATTTAATAAAAAAGCCCACAATTATTATCATGGGCTATTTATTTTTTTGAGGTACTATTATTAATTAATCACACTTTTTATACTATTTTTCAGAGTAGTTACATAGAAAAATCGATGATAATTTTGAGTGTTTTGTGTGTTCTTTGTGCTTTTTGTGTAACAGCTATTTCACAAAGTTACACAAAGAAAAAACACGAAGTTACACGAAGAAAAATAACCATTATTATGGGTTATCGAATTTATAGTAATTATAAGTTATCCTTAAATTCGCACAGATATTGCTATCACATTTTTAGCCATCAGATGACTAAAAATACAATTGTGTATATATAGCTAATTTCCAATTAGTCATCAGATGACTTGCGGATATAAACGCTATTTAAACAATTTAAAAATATCAACTCCAAAAGCAAAAGCCATAAGTGCTAAAATTATAACCATACCAACCATTTGTACGTTTTCCATAAATTTATCGGAGAATTTTTTCCCTGTTATTGCTTCAATTAAAAGGAAAACTACGTGTCCACCATCTAAAGCAGGAATTGGAAGAATATTCATAAAAGCAAGCACTAACGAAAGCAAACCAGTTATAAACCAAAACTTACCCCAGTCCCATACTCCACCATAAATTTGAGCAATTCCTATAGGTCCGCTAAGCGATTCGGTTGCTTTTTCTTGTCCGCTAAATATTTTGCCCATGCCTTTAATATTCATCATTAGCATATCTTTAGCATCTTTACAGCCATAATATATTGCTTGGGTAAAAGTATATTTTACTTTTTCAAATTTTGGATGGCTTAAAAAAACACCAACTTGTTCATTTGAATCTATTAATACATTTAAGTTTATAGTATCTTTATTACGTAACAATGTTAATGAAATATTTTGGTTTTTAAAGTTTTTTATTTGTTCGGTAAAAGTACCTCTGCAATCAATGTTTATTGAATCGTTAATTTTAATTGGATAATCCCCTTTTAATATTCCTGCTTTTGCAGCATTTTTATTAATAAAAACACTATCAACAAAAAAATCATTGCTGTATTCTTCAAAAAGCGTTTTATTTTTACTTGCTTTAAATTCGCTATAAAATTTTGAATCAATAGTAATATCTTTTGTTTGTCCATTGCGTTCAACAGTTACA
>CAYTJB010000399.1:0-738 GCA_964437995.1 uncultured Bacteroides sp.
GCATTCGGGTAATTTGAATAAAAATGATATAGATTTTAATTGTAAAAATTTGTATGCCAACGGAAATGTAGGCATTGGCACTACAACTCCTTCCGAAAAGTTGCATGTAAATGGGAATATATTTAGCAATGGAACTATAAAATGCCAAAATTATAATGGATATAACGAAATCAATTTAAAAACGGATGACCAAACAAGGCTAACCATTGATAATGATGGTAATGTGGGTATTGGTACAAATTCACCGGAAGGAAGGTTAGATGTAATTGATGGTGGAATAACAATAGGTGGTCAGTATAAAAAATTTACATTTGATACCCAATGGTGGTCTCCCTCTTCAAATTTTTTAACCATCGCTCCTAAAAACAATGGTTCATGGGATTGGAATGTTGAGCTTAGATTATGGGATAATGGTTTTTTAGAAAAGAAAATAAACACTTCACTATCCAAAGCCTTTAGCATTTACCGTACCGATTTAGCAAAAGATGTTTTCAGAATTACGGGAGATGGTAAATTAGATGTTTTTGGTGATGTTAGAGTTAATGAAAATAATATTTATTTTAGAACAACAGATAATAACCATGGTATTGGTTGGTATTCTCCAACTGGTGGCAACAAATTATATGCTAATAAAAATATTGATGGGCCTGTTCTTTTTGGTTACAATGGAGGTGCTTTAGGTATTACGCAAGGAAGTGTACAAAAAATTGTGTTACAATGGCAGCCAGACGCTACTTT
>CAYTJB010000399.1:748-1568 GCA_964437995.1 uncultured Bacteroides sp.
TTAAAGTTGATGGTAAAATATTGGCCAGAGAAGTAGAGGTAAAACTCAACGTTTGGGCTGATTACGTTTTTGCAAAAGACTATAAACTAATGAGATTACACGAACTCGAAAGTTTTATTGCCACCAACAGCCACCTACCCGATGTGCCTACCGCCAAAGAAGTAGAAGCCAATGGCGTTAACCTCGGCGAAATACAAGTTATACTGCTAAAAAAAGTTGAAGAACTTACACTCTATGTTATCGAACTTAACAAAAAGAACGTAGCGCTTACCAAAGAAGTTGAAATATTAAAAAAGAAATAATTATGAAAAATCTTTTTATCGCTATTTTGTTATTTAGTGCTATATCTGTTTGTTATGGTCAGACAAATCACAAAGGTTTAAGTAACCCTTCTGCAGATTATTGTGTTTTTATGGGTTATAAATATCAAAATATTAAGGATAAAGACGGTGGAGAAAGAGGAATATGTATTTTCCCTGATAGTACAAGTTGTGATGCTTGGGATTTTTATAGAGGGAAATCGCATACAAAATTTTCTTACTGCGAAAAATATGGATATACTACAATCAATGAAATAGATACAATTAAATCATTTACTACGAGTTGTGCAAAATGTGTTATTCGAAAGAATGGTTATATTGTTGAAAAAACACCCTTATTTGAATTCATGAGATTACGTGGAGATACATTAAATAAAAATGTTGGAAATTAAAATTATTTATATGAAAAAAAATCTTTTTATTGTTATTTTGTTATTTACTTCTATATCTGTTAGTTATAGTCAGGCAAATCACAAAGGTATGAGTAATCCTTCTGCAGA
>CAYTJB010000400.1:0-1558 GCA_964437995.1 uncultured Bacteroides sp.
TAAATAATAATTTTTTTATAATGTTGAATAAATTACAAATGATAATAATTAAAAAATCACCACTAAGGCACTAAGAACACATAGAAACACTAAGACTCAGTGAAACTTAGTGGGCTTAGTGCCTTAGTGGTAAAAAAACATATAAATATGAAAAAAAATATCACATATCTAATAATTTCTTCCTTTTTGCTTTTGCAAACTGCTTTTGCACAAAAATATCCGGTAGCAATTTCCGCAGGTAAAGGAATTATTGTTTTTGTAGGAAAAGATGCACAAAAAGACATACAATACGTAATTGAAAAAAAGGAAACGAACCAAAATAGCTATGCTTCTTTGGTAGTACTTACAAAACCTTCTACGTTTGTTGAATTTAAAAGTCTTTTGCTGCATTATTCTACAATGGTTAGTTCTATAAACATCAACGATAACAATGTTGTAACGAACGCATGGGACGAACTAAATAAAGGTGGTTCGGGCAAAACATCTATTTTCGGAAATATTCCGTCAGTTGCATTGGCTTCCGGCTTAGCATTTTACGACACAGCTGTTATCGTTAATACAACATATCGCTACAAGGTAAGTGTTATAAAAAATGGACAATCCATTTCAAATAATGAGTCAGAACCCGTAAAGTTTTCAAATCAAGCAATACAAAACCCTATCACGCTTAATTATCAATCTACAAACGAAAAGCATGTATTTATCGAATGGAAAGTTGTTGGTTTGCCCAAACCTGCTAATTTTGAAGTATTCAGAAGCATCGTTTCTAAAACTGAATTTACACCTGTTGCTACTATCAGAGGTTTTCGCTCTGCAAAAGATACCTTAATTTTGGTTGTAAACGATACTGTTGTAAAGCCCAACGAAAACTATATTTATTACATTAAGGCAACTGATATTTTTGGAAATTCCTTTGAATCATCAGAACAAGTCAGAGTTTCAGCTACTTCAAATGCTTTCGACCCAATTGTGCTAAAAATAAATGCTAAATCTAACGAAAAAAAAAGAGCTATTGAGTTGAAATTCAATATTGCACCTTCGCCCGAAATTAGGGGTTTAAGCATTGAACGCAGCGAAGAATTTGATGGTAATTATACACTTTTAACCAATATTCCCGCTACCGATACCAACTATTTTGATAAAACTGCCGTTCCATTCAAAAGTTATTATTATCGTATAGTTATCAATACATTAAACGGGAAAACTTATCCATCAGCCAATGTTTCAGGTTTTCTCTCAGTTCAACAATATTTAATGCCACCATTTAATTTTCAATCAACATTATCGCCAAAAGGTGTTGAATTAAGTTGGGAAAATTCGGAGCCAAATATTATCGGATTTATTGTTTACCGTTGCGAAGGATACAAAGGCACATTAGAACAAATTAGTCCTGTAATAAGCCAAAGAGATTTGTTTAAAGGAGGTTTTACCGACAGTTTGGTACAAGCTAAAAAAATATACAGTTATGCTGTAAAATCAATTGATAAGTTAATGACTGAAAGCTCTTTTTCCGATACAATTTCAGTAGCTCCTACAAAAAATGCTGTTCCGCCACCAA
>CAYTJB010000401.1:0-293 GCA_964437995.1 uncultured Bacteroides sp.
TATGTTTATAGTTATGTTATTTAGTGTTATTTATAACATTATCAAGAAGACAAAAAATAGCATATAAAATTAAAATTGTAAAGGATTTTTTATGAGAATAATGTACTATGATTTTGAATAATATAGTTAATTCAATTGATAATATATATCTATATTAAGTGCCGTGCGCTTTAAGATAAATAACTATGAAACTTTAGGAGGATTGAAATGATGAAAAAGAGTAGAATTGTTATATTATCAATTATAATATCTCTTATATTTGCAACAATTGTGATTGGAGAAGTTTATGCTGC
>CAYTJB010000401.1:303-1552 GCA_964437995.1 uncultured Bacteroides sp.
GGGGTCTCAATTGATGGAATAGAAGTTAAATTCACAAATGATTCGGGAAAACCATTTTTAGATAAATCGAATAGGACTCAAGTTCCTTTGAGGGCAACTATGGAAGCTGCTGGGTGCTCAGTTAGTTGGGACAATACAAATAAAATTGCTACAGTAGCAAAGGATGGAATTATCGTTAAAATACCAATTACCTCTTCGTATATTGTTGTAAACGGTGTTGAAAAGGCTAATGATACTGTTGCTCAAGTTAAGAATGGAAGAACGTATTTACCAATTCGCGCTGTATTGGAAGCGTTTGGTGCAAAAGTAAATTGGAATTCAAAAACAAACAGTGTTGAAGCATTGATGTTAAAGCCTGTATTAGCAATTAATGGTAAAATTGAATATGAAAATGGTGATGTATACTTAGGTGAAACGAGAAATGGAATTCCTAATGGCAAAGGAACATTGCGCAATATTTATGAAGATGTTTACACTGGTGAATTTGTTAATGGACTTTTTAGTGGTTACGGAACATATGAATGGGCGGACGGACAGAATTATATTGGTGATTTTATAAGCGGTGACCGCACTGGTTACGGAACATATACCTGGGCTGACGGAACAAAATACATTGGAAATTTTTTAAATGGTATGCAAAACGGTACTGGAACTGAATATAATATTGATGGAAACATAATTTCCGGGGAATGGCGGAATGGGGAGTATTTTAGTGGAATAGTAGCTCCTACTAATACAAAAGCAATAGCTATATCTGCTAGTGAAATCAATATTGGTTGGGGCCAAGTTACTAATGCCGATTACTATTATGTTTACTATAGTTCAAGCCCCTATGGACCATGGAATTATTTTAGTGATTCTGCTAATAATAAAAGACCAATATATTGGGAAGGCCCATATTCAGCAAATTTATATGATATAAATGCTTCAACTACATGTTATTTTAAAGTGACGGCAGTAAAGAATGGAATAGAATCTGCACCTAGTAATATTACGTCGGCCACAACATGGTCGAATACACAAGTAATAATACCACCACCAATTTCAACTGATTATAAATTTGTAGGTCCACTTTCTCTTTATTCAGATGAAAGTGTTCGAGTTTACCTAGGAAAGTTAACCTCAAATGAGTATGATTCAAAAAGCATATTTAATAAATACGGTAGTTATGGTAGTGAATATAGATCGACAGGTTTTTGGATTAAATATGGTAGTTATGGTGGCGAATATAGTTCTTATAGTGCTTTTA
>CAYTJB010000402.1:0-1532 GCA_964437995.1 uncultured Bacteroides sp.
ACTTTTGCAATATTAATAAACGTTATTTTTTAGTATTATGAAGTATTTAAAAGGATTATTGATTTTTTTTACGGTCGTTTTTTCATTTCAAATTGCCACCGCACAATTAAGTATTAATGGAGAATTTCGCACAAAAACTATGCTAATGGCAGGTTACAAACAATTATTAAGTGGCTCACAAAACCCCTATGGTTTGGTTACTCAACGAAGTCGCTTATTATTTGATTATAAAAAAGACAACATGACGTTTGGGTTTTCGGTACAAGATGTTAGAAATTGGGGGCAAGATGCTACTTCGGCAAATAATACCAATATTGGCGTATTTGAAGCTTGGGCAAAATACAATTTTACGGAAAAATTTGCCATGAAATTGGGTCGTCAACAAATAAAATATGACGACGAAAGATTGCTTTCTATTTCCAATTGGAGCGATCAAGGTATTGTGCATGATATAGCTGTTTTTCAATACGATAACAAAGAAAAAACATTAAAAGCCGATATGGGTTTGGCAATGAATAACAATAGTGGTTCTGCATTGTTTCTTACAGACTACACAGTAAAAAATTATAAGTATTTGGGCTATTTATGGTTAGATAAAACATTTATTGACAATAAATTAGATATTTCGCTTATGTCGATAATGGATGTTAACCAAAAACCGGCAGATGCAAACAACATAAACTCAAGGTTTACCATCGGGCCAAATATAAATTTTAAGAACGAAAAATTTAAAATTGGAGGTGTTTTTTATTACCAAGGTGGCAAATTGGCTGATAACAAAACAGTTAAAGCAAATTTTTATTCCGTTAAAGCAAGTTATAAAATCATCAAAGATTTAGAACTTATGATAGCTTACGATCATTATTCGGGTACTGATTTAAAAGACACCACTTTAGCTAAAGATAAATCAACCACATTTGATAAATTATATGGAACAGGACATACATTTTTAGGATATATGGATTATTTTACAGGAAATGCTGCTGATATTACCAAAGGTGCTGGTATCAATGATTTTTATGTTAGAGCAAGTTTCGATTTTTGCGAAAAACACAATATAGAAGCAACCTATCACTTGTATAACCTCGATAAAGGATACATTCCTGTTGCAAGAAAAGAAAGCCTTAGCATTAGTAAAAAACTTGGTTCGGAAATTGACCTTATTTATACTTACAAACTTAACAAAATTGTAAATTTTAGTTTAGGCTATTGTACCATGCTTCCAAGTGAATCAATGGAATACTTATACAATATTACCAAAGGAAATAGCAAATTTGCACAATTTGCTTATTTGATGATAAGCTTTAAACCCAACTTTTTTACTTCAAAAGAGTAACCAATAACGTATAAAACTTTATTGCAAAATACATTTGTTATTCACTCCATTTGCCCCTTTGAGTTGAATGATTTACAGCTTTTTCGAGAAGGTTTAAATATTGTTTTCGTTCAATTTCTTTGGCTCCCAAAGAAATTAAATGATTGGTAGGTTGTTGAGCATCAATAAAATGAAAATTCCATTTTTTCAACAATTC
>CAYTJB010000403.1:0-1519 GCA_964437995.1 uncultured Bacteroides sp.
ACACAAATCATTTATAAATGAAATAATATCTAAATTACCATTCTTTAGGGCATTTATTGTTTTTAATAATTCAATTTTCTTAAAAAACATATTTCTTTTTTATCTCAAACTTTAAATAACACCTTCTTTTTTCAATAGCTCAATGGTTGCTTTATCAAAACCAAGTAGTTGACTATAAATATCTTCATTGTTTTCGCCGATTTCGGGAGCAGGATTTCTTTGGAAAACTTCGGGAATAGTTGTCATTTTAATAGGATTGCCAGCTATTTTAAAATTACCAACTTCCGAATCAAAAACATCTACAATCATATTTCGCGATTTAATTTGTTCATCGTCAAATAATTTATCAACAGTATTAATTGGAGCACATGGTACTTTTGCAATTTCAATTATTTCCAACCATTCATTTACTGACTTAGTGGCAAATATTGGTTCTAAAATAGTCAATAAATCAGCAATATTTTGAGTCCTTAAACCATTGGTTTTAAATCTCTCATCATTTATAAATTCCTCTATATTAATAGCTTTACAAAGTTCTTTCCATAAATTATCGTTGCCAATACCAAGTACAAAATATCCATCGTTTGCCTTAAATGCTTGAAAAGGAGTTATAGTTGGGTGTCTGTTTCCAATTGGTTCGGGCGATTTATTTTCAACTTGGTATCTAATTAAAGCATTTTCTAATATCGAAACCTGACAATCTAACATTGAAATATCTATTTTTTGCCCTAACCCTGTTTTTTCTCTTTGGTAAAGCGCTGCATTTATGCCTATTGCGGTATAAAGCGAGGCAGTAATATCTCCCAACGACATACCAACTCGTGTAGGTGCAGAATTGGACCAACCTGTAATGCTCATTACACCTCCCAATGCTTGTACAAGAATATCGTAAGCAGGTTTTTTGCTATAAGGTCCGCTATGTCCAAATCCGGAAGATGCTGCATATATGAGCTTGGGATTAATTTCTTTTAGCACATCATAACCCAAATCTAATTTTTCCATAGTTCCAGGACGATAATTTTCGATAATAACATCCACTTGCTTAACCAAGTTTTTTAGTATTTCTTTTCCTTTTTCGGTTTTAAGGTTTAACGAAATACTTTTTTTATCTCTGTTGATGCTTATAAAATATAAACTTTTCCCATTTTTAAATGGACCAAAACCTCTTGAATCGTCGCCAGTTTCAGGAATTTCTACTTTAATAATTTCAGCTCCTAAATCGCTTAATATCATTGTACAAAAAGGGCCTGCCAACACTCTTGATAAATCTAAAACTTTTATATTTTCTAATGGTTTCATGCTTTTTCTTTTTTACTTTCCAACATTGCCAAACAAATTTTTTCGGCAGTAATGGGTAATGATTTAATTCTAATACCTGTTGCATCAAAAATTGCATTGGCAATTAACGGAGCAATAGGAATCATAGGATGTTCGCCAATACCTCTTGCCCCAAAAGGACCATCGGGCTGCTCAACTTCAACAAAAATTGGAACAATTTCATCAGGAATATCTAAAGCAG
>CAYTJB010000404.1:0-1515 GCA_964437995.1 uncultured Bacteroides sp.
CATCTAATACAACATATTGGGTACGAAGAGTTGGTATTGCTCCATGTACAAATACAACTGGTGGTGTTACAAAATTAATAACAGTAGACATTCCTCCCACAGCACCAACAAGCATAACTGGGACAACAACAATATGTAGTGGCTCTACAACAACATTAACTGCTACTGGTGGTTCTGAGGGTTCTGGTTGTACTTATCAATGGGGTACAGGGTCAATTGGGTCTAACATTATATCTGGAGCAACAAGTGTTAGTTATACAACACCTGCATTATCATCATCAACTACTTATTGGGTACGAAGAGTTGGTAATACTGCTTGTACAAATATTACTGGTGGCGTAACTCAATTAGTTACAGTTGATGCAATGCCTGTTGCCGGTACTACTGCAAATATACCTAATAGTAGTATTTGTGAAGGAGATAATATAACTTATTCAACTACTGGTTATACAGGTACACTTGAGTTTCAATTTAATTGGGATAACGGTTCATGGCAAAATTCTGGTCTTACTACTCCTTGGAATTGGTCATCAACAACTGGAAATGGAGGTCATACATTATATGTTCGAGCTAAAGTTACTGGTAATGGTGCATGTAGCTCTAATATAGTAACCTCTAACATTGTATCAAATGTTATTATTGCTCCGGTTGCTGCAGCTAATGCAGGTCCTAATCAATTTGCTGTTAATGGATCTTCAGCTGTATTAACTGCAAATTCAGTATCCTCTCCAGCACAAGGCACTTGGACAGCATCTCCTACTTCTGGAGCTTCGTTTAGTGATATTCATAATCCAAATGCTACTTTTACAGGTAATAATGATACAACATATACTTTAACATGGACGATAACAAATCCTCCTTGTAATCCAACTTCTGATGATGTAACTGTGAAATTTAATGCTCCTGGTGGTGGTAAATAAGAAAAATTAAATTCAAATGTTTCCATATACTGGATTAAATAGAAACACCGAACATAATAATTCGGTGTTTTTTTATATTTTGTAGTGAGTATAAGTAATAGTATTTTACATGGAAAATAGTTGCGATTTTTGTTTTAAGTTTTATCAATAAATTTCAATATTTTATTAACTTTTTTTTGTTAGTTTGTTTTAGAAAACTTACACTCATTGAAATAATATGTTGTAATTTTGTAAATTAATTATTTAACAAAGTTTTATATTTAAAATTATTTATGATGAAAAAAATTATTTTTTCAATTGGTTTAGCTTTATTATTAACAATACAGCTAAAAGCACAAGTAAAAATTGGGAATAACCCCAATACGATTAATAACAATGTGCTATTTGAAATGGAAAGCACCAACAAAGGCTTGCTTATTTCTCGAATGACTGCAGCTCAACGCAATGTTATTCCTGTATCTGCGGTTGAGGCAGGGCTTTTGGTTTATCAAACAGACGCACCTAAAGGTTTTTATTACTATAATGGGAGTTCATGGGTTACCATTGCTGATGGTACCGAATCAGATCCTATTTTTGCTGGTTCTGTAGCTTATGG
>CAYTJB010000405.1:0-359 GCA_964437995.1 uncultured Bacteroides sp.
TACAGTAAAGGTACGTGCGGTAGTTCCAAATCTCAATATTCCTGATGTGCCTTGCCCCACGGTTAAGTTATAACATTGTAAAGAAGCTGCATCTATAATAACTGTTGCTCCATCGGCAATAGTTACATTGTCATATTGTGTTGGAACAACACCACCATCCCAAGTTCCTGTAGCACTCCAGTTGCCACCGGTACTTGTTGAAGTTATTTCGCCCGGTGCATTAGTAATTTGACTTCCTGTTAATTCAGCACCTTGTCCTTCATTAACCGCAACTACTTTCCAATAGTAAGTTGTTCCGGGTAAGAGTGAAGCTGTTTGGTCATAAGTAACAACATTTGCAGCCAAAGATGTAATGTAAG
>CAYTJB010000405.1:369-1513 GCA_964437995.1 uncultured Bacteroides sp.
TGTTCCTGTAACACTGGAAAATGTCATGGTAATAGGGTCTGCAGGAGTAGTTGATTGTGGCGTAAAAGTATATACTCTACGAGAACCATCGGCTGCTGAATATAAATTTGCAATGTTTGCAGTTGCAGCAAAAGAATTTGTTGTAGGAGAAGCTGCAAGCGTAAAAGTTGGAGTGGCTGCAACAGTTATATATCCCGCTGTAGTAGCTGTATTACTTGAAGCTAAAAATATAGATCTTGAAGCGGCAGAAGCACTATTATTATACATAGCTCCATATACATAATCTATTATTCCTGTTGTTTCATATAACCATACTTGCATATTTGCACCAGATACAGAAGAAGAATATGGAATACTAAAATTTTTCCATTGAACTTTTAAAATTCTATTAGGCGATACTCCAGTAACTACATAGCTAATGGGATCAAGATCTCCAGCTATTCCAGTGGAGTTATCACCAGCCATAGGAACAATAAGAGGAGTTGAAGCAGACGTTGAAGTAATATTTGAGCCTCCAACAGTAGTACTCCCCAATCTCATTTGGCCATTTGAATTTACAGAAAATTGAGTATAAGGTGTACCCATAAAATAAAAAGTAAATCCAATATTAGT
Source organism: uncultured Bacteroides sp. (assembly GCA_964437995.1). GTDB lineage: Bacteria > Bacteroidota > Bacteroidia > Bacteroidales > JACABE01 > JACABE01. The sequence goes on from CAYTJB010000405.1 coordinate 982, forward strand.
CACAGCTGACACATAATCATCATTATAACCAGTAATTAATGTTCCTGTTCCAGCTAAAGATGTAGCACCTGTCATCGGATCTAAAGAACCCGTAGTATTGGTACTAAAAGTATAATTTGCCAAGCTTTGTCCCCAAGTAACGATACTGAAGACCATTGCGATTAAAAGTAAAAATGATTTTTTCATAAAAGAATTATTAAATTTATTAAAATGTTTGCTTAATAATAGTAAGGCATTTGCCTTAGATGGTGGGGTGTAATGTGTCATGTATAATTGTTTATAAGTTTGTTAATAAAAAAGTGTTTACTAAAAAATATAAGAGAGCAAAAATAAATATTTTTTTCAGATTAACATGAATTTAACATTTCTTTTTATTACTTGAGTTACCACAAATTTAATATTTTATTATTAAGTTATTGATTATAAGATTATTAAAAAAAGATATAATGATGTATTAATTCCTGAATTCGGACAAAAAATAATTGGGAAATTAGGAAAAAAGACAAAAAGGCGAAAGAAGCGAAAAAAAGAA
>CAYTJB010000406.1:0-1513 GCA_964437995.1 uncultured Bacteroides sp.
CATGTGTGTTGATTTTTCGCAAACCTACATATTTTTTTAATTCTAACGAAAAATAAGGAGAATTATTTTTATGTTTTGTTTTAGTGCTCATGCTTTTTATGAAAAAAACGCCTCATATCATTGTAAAAATAAAAGTCCCAAATATTATTTATTCGGGACTTTTGTTTTTGTTGTAAATTTATTCTCAGTTATCTTTGTATCAATATCTTCTGTATTTTTTGTTCTTTATCATTTTGAAGTGTCAGAAAATATACGCCATCTACAAATTTTGATATATCCATTTTATAGATATTTGCAAATTCTACATTTTCAGATAATACTTGCTGTCCTTGAATATTACTTAACGTTACAGTATATTTTTCAATTCTATCATTATTATTTTCAATAGTAATAAAGTTGTTTGCAGGATTAGGATAAGTGTGTAAAACTTCTTGATTATTATTTTCTTTTACCCAAACACCACCACCGTTTGTAGTCTTTAAAATGATTCCGTACATTCCCACTGCATACCAAGTATTAACATCAGTAAAGCAAACAGAATATAAAAAATTTGTTACACCTGTGGTTTGTGTTACCCAAGTATCGCCACCGTCTGTAGTTTTCAAAATAACGCCACCTTGTCCTACTGCAAAGCCAATATTTGCATTTGCAAAGCAAACTGAAGTCAAAGCAGCTCCCGTTACCCAGTTGGTATCTGTATTGCTACCTTTCAAAATTTTGCCCATTCCACCTACAGCACACCATGTATTTGCATCAATATTACAAACCGAATTCAAATCATTAGTAGTACCGCTTGTTTGTGCTACCCAATTAGTACCACCGTTTGTAGTTTTATAAATTTTCCCATTTTTACCAACTATAACTCCTGTAAGTGGATCAGAAAAATGAACAGATTGAAAATCATAGTTAATAGTACCAGGTATAGTATCTTTTGTCCAAGTAGTACCACCGTTTGTGGTTTTGGTAATGCCACTATAATTTCCAACGGCAAAGCCTCTATTGGCATCAAGAAAAAATATTGAAGTTAAAATACTACTTACGTACAATCCTGAAGTTTGTGACGTCCATGTTGCACCGCCATTATTTGTTTTTATAATTCCATCAGCTCCAGCAATATACCCAGTATCGGCACTGGTAAAGAAAACAGAATTTCTGCGAAGATTATAAATAGATCTTTGTTTTGTCCAAGTAGCACCACCATTTGTAGTTTTTAGAATTGAATCGTTATCAGCAGTGCAATATCCAACATTGACATTAGCAAAGTAAACAGAATACGATGTTCCTGTAAAACTACTCGTTTGTGGATTCCACTGTGCAAATAATACTAAATTTACCATTAAAAGGCATACTAAAGTAAATGTTTTTTTCATAAAATAATTGGTTTTTAATTGTTAATAATGTTAATTAATGAATTTAAGTTGTACAAGCAATTTGAATTGCAAAATTAAAAAATGTTTTTATTTATTTAATTTAATCTTTTAAAGTTATAAAAAAAGCCGTCCTTTATAAATAA
>CAYTJB010000407.1:0-1510 GCA_964437995.1 uncultured Bacteroides sp.
TGCGGGTGTTCGCGGCCGAGCCCGCCCAATCCGAGTGAACGAAGGCTCCGTGAACCCCGCCATGCCGGCCTCCCGCCCCTTCCATCGTGCGCGACGCCTCGGGCTCGTCGCCGCCGCGGTGCTGACCGGGGAGCGCGTGAAAGAGCGGCTGCTGCGCTTCCCGGACGGCGAACGGCGCCTGACCAATCTTTTGCACCTTGCAGAGTTGCTGCACCAGGCCGCCGGCGGCCAGCGCACCGACACCCACTGCCGAGGTCTTGAGAAAATCGCGTCGGCCCGGGTTCAGGCGTTCGCTGAGGAGGTTCAGGTCGAATTCAAATCGGGCGGACATGGTGGCTTCCCTTGCTGGTCTGGATGTTTACATAACTGCTCTTGCATGCTTTGCTGGCAACAGCGGGACGAGATCTTGACTTAGGCTTGGCCTTGCTACTGGTTTTAGCCGCCGGTGCAGGGGTAGCTATTGGTGTCACTAATGGTTTAACTAATGGTGCAACCCACTCATCCAGCAAGAATCGCGGCTCAGAACGGGTGGGGCGATTTTTTGCCCAATCCGGCACATCGGTGTCCATGCCGTCCCAGGCATGGCGCGGATAAGGGAAGGGAATGCGATACCAGGCACGCCCACCGTGGCAGCCATAGCAGTTGTCGGAGGATTCGCGCCCCGCCGCCTCAATCGCTTTCGGCTTCAGAAAGTTGACGTTGTGCCGCGTTGTGCGAATACCGTCATGGCACATCATGCAATTATTGCCGAAGGTCTCTCCATGCTCCGCCCAGGGTCCGGGCAGCCCCATCACTTCATGATTAAACTGGCCGTGGCACATCAGACAAGTTTTCGGATCAACCTGTTTACGCAAGGTGTAGCCGGTAGCCTGCGTCGTCACTGAAGTGCCGGGTGCCTCGTCGCGCGGGTCGTGCCCCTGATGACAAGTATTACAACGCAGGTTCATCAATTTTTTAGCCGTCTCACCCACCAAATGGCGGCGGTGGAAGGTGTCTTGATTGCCGCTATAGACATCTAGGGTCTGGTACCAAGCCAAACTTTGCTCTGCTCGCACCCCGGCCGGTGACTGGGCACGCACACTGGGTTTTAGCACTTCGGCATGGCAGACCAGGCATTCCTTGTCATCCGCCTGCTCAATCGCAGGTTTGAAATGCAAGGGGCTCCATTGTGCAGCGGCATACTTCAGCGGCTCGCCGCTAGCCAAGGCCATAACGGCCACAAGCATCAGCGTCAGGCCAACGCCCACCAGCGCGATAGCCTTGCCGATACGCTCTATCTGTTCATTATTTTCATTACATTGTGACATTTATCCCTCCTCGACCTAAACCGGCCTCAATCACTTCGGAGAGGGGTGACAAACCATGCCTGCCACCCCAGAAGTCGGCGCACCGCGGAAAACGGTGCGCGCGGCGTCTTACTTGGCCGGAGGTGTCCAGGCCTTGTCGGCAGACATGCCAGACATGCCGGACATTCCACCCATGCCTTGTTGGCCTGACATACCGCTCATGC
>CAYTJB010000408.1:0-1006 GCA_964437995.1 uncultured Bacteroides sp.
TGGTTGATGGTATTGTTGAATTCAAAAAAAGAAGAGATAACAAATCTTTCGTTTCCGTTAGCCCAATCGAAGTTAACTAAACGTCAGTAAGCGTTACTTACAATATTATAATTTATCCCCTGACGTTCAATCTTCAGGGGATTTTTTATTTTTATACTATTCCTTAAAAGAAGAAAGCGACAAGTGGAAAGCGATAAGAGGAATGCTCTAACTTCGGTCTTCCGACTTCCAACTTTTTTAATTAACTTTGCCCTTTAAAATAATCTGAATTATGCTACAATTAAATTTTATTCGCGAAAACACACAGGAAGTAATTAATAGACTTGCTATTAAAAATTATAACGCAACAGAAATTATCCAAGAAATAATTACATTGGATAATAACCGCCGTGAAACACAAAAAAAATTAGACGATAACTTGGCTGAAGCCAATAATCTGGCTAAAGAAATTGGTATTTTATTCAAATCAGGCAAACAAGCCGAAGCCAACGACTTAAAAGCCAAAACTGCCGATTTAAAAGTAGTTTCAAAAGAATTGAGCGAAAAATTAGAGGAAATTGAAAACACCTTAAATCAAACATTGGTTCAATTGCCTAATTTACCTCATCATTCGGTGCCAAGAGGCAAATCTGCCGAACAAAATGAAAATATTCATCAGGAAGGCGAAATTCCTCAATTGTACGAAGGTGCCGTGCCTCATTGGGATTTATGTAGCAAATATGATATTATTGATTTTGAACTGGGAAATAAAATAACCGGTGCCGGTTTTCCTGTTTACAAAGGGAAAGGTGCAAAATTACAACGTGCGTTGATTAATTTCTTTTTAGACAATGCTTCTGAAAATGGCTATTTGGAAATACAGCCACCACTCATGGTAAACGAAGCCTCAGGTTATGGAACAGGTCAATTACCCGATAAAGAAGGGCAAATGTACCATGCAACCATAGATAATCTGTATTTAATACCAACCGCTGAGGTGCCAATTACCAATATTTACCGCAATGTA
>CAYTJB010000408.1:1016-1505 GCA_964437995.1 uncultured Bacteroides sp.
GTAATTGTGGAAGAAAAACAATTCCCTATCAAAAACACCGCATATTCAGCTTGTTTTCGCAGAGAAGCTGGTTCTTATGGCAAAGATGTAAGAGGCTTGAACCGTTTGCATCAGTTCGATAAAGTAGAAATTGTGCAAATTCAACATCCCGATAAATCTTACGAAACCTTGGAGCAAATGAAAGAATACGTGGCAACTTTGCTTCGTAAGCTTGAGTTACCTTTCAGAATATTAAGGCTTTGTGGCGGAGATATGAGTTTTACATCGGCTTTAACTTATGATTTTGAAGTATTTTCGGTGGCACAACAAAAATGGTTAGAAGTGAGTTCAGTTTCTAATTTTGAAAGTTTCCAAGCCAATCGCATGAAATTAAGGTTTAAAGATAGCAACGGAAAAATACAATTGGCTCATACACTAAATGGCAGTGCATTGGCGTTACCAAGAATAGTGGCAGCTTTGTTAGAAAACAATCAAACTGCCGAAGGAATT